>NZ_JBJPHS010000014.1:0-105124 GCF_052939495.1 Phormidesmis sp. 146-12
GATCGATGGCTTTCTTGTCGATTCCCTCTCCTAAAAATCGTCCGGACTATTGTTAATTCAGCCATTTAACTGAGAATTGTCTCCGTCGTCTCACTCAAATCGCTAGAATAATGAAAATTATCAAAAGCAGGCTCCATGATTCCTACCGTTATTGAAACGTCTGGTCGGGGCGAACGCGCCTTTGACATCTATTCTCGACTGTTGCGAGAGCGAATCATTTTTCTGGGGCAGGCGATCGACGCAGACGTTGCCAACCTGATTGTCGCCCAACTGCTCTTCCTGCAATCAGAAGACTCCGAGAAGGACATTTACGTTTACATCAACTCTCCGGGGGGTTCTGTTTCGGCAGGTATGGCGATCTACGACACGATGCGTCAGATTACACCGCCAGTCAGCACGATTTGCGTCGGGTTTGCTGCCAGCATGGGAGCGTTTTTACTCAGCGCTGGCACCAAAGGCAAACGGATGAGCCTTCCCCACTCGCGGATCATGATTCACCAACCGTTGGGGGGTGCCCAGGGTCAAGCGACTGATATCGAAATCCAGGCCAGAGAAATTCTCTACCATAAGCAGCGCCTCAACGAAATGCTGGCAGAGCATACCGGACAATCGATCGAGCGCATCCAGGAAGACACTGAGCGCGACTTCTTTATGTCAGCCGAAGAATCCAGAGCCTATGGACTGATCGACCAAGTAATTGAGCGTCGTCCGTCAGCTACCCGGCCCGCAGTGGTGAAGTAAGCGGTCGGGAGTGAGGAGTGAGGAGTAAAGACTTTAGACCCAAGACCTAAATTTCCTCTGTCTAGAGTCCAAAGTCTCATCCCTCATTCCTTTCTTAAAATGGAATCTGACTCATTGAGGGATGTCCCTTTGAGGGCAAAGCCTTGAGGTAGTGCAGAAACTCTAACAACTCGTCTTCGGTGAGTTCGGCGCGGGTTTTTTTGCCATAGGTTTGTTGGAGGTAGGTGCTGCCCTGTTTCTTTGTCCAGCCGATTCGCTCGATCTCGGCGCCAATCTGGGCGATCGCATCTGACAAATCCACTGGGTCGTGCTGCATATCGGGCACTGTGACCTTGGCAGACTCTACCGCAGGCTCAAACGCTTCGGTGTACTCATACTCCATCTCGATCGCTGGCTCAGGCGTGTCCAAACCCGGAAACGTGGATAAGAAATCGTCGGACTGAGCAACAGAAGGCGCTTCTTTTTTCTTAGTGCGGCCGCGAGGAGGAGACGCAATTTCTTCGGGCGTGGGGATGGGGTCTACTGGGGAAGCGAAACTATCTGCATCTCTGAGGGTCGGCTCTGTAGACGATTGACTTTCAGAAAGCTGAGGGGTTGCTAAACTGCCTGCAATCTCTGGTTGGGAGGCTTCGGTCATCAGTCGGGCTGACATCTCAAAGGCTGAAACGCTGGGAGAGGCAAGGTGAGTCGGGGCGATGCCCAAAACCTCCATTGCACGAATTCTGGCTCGATCTTCGGCAAGCTCAACGCGATCGGCGGCAGCCATCCCAGTCGCCATCGTCAATCCGCCCACTTGTACCAAAGCACGGACGACAAACTGACCTTCATGAACCTGGACTAGCTCAGAACTGAGGGCACCTGTCGGATAACGGCTGCGGAGTTGAGCAAACAAACTGTGACTCGTGGATTGGTGCAGTTCCGCAGGCAGCGCTTCACGCAGGGCAAACATAGCAGGGTTCAGCGAGTCATCTTGCGGTGTAGACGAATACATAGTGGTCGAGCGATCGATGTTAGAAATCAGATGGGTTGCATTCATGTCCATTCTAGGTGGTAGGGGACTCGACACTCTCTGGTCACAGCCTCAACTATCCCTCTCAAGAGAGAATTTGAAAGTTGCTCTGTGTGAGAAATTATAAAGTAATGGATTATCTCAGATTGTGATCACCTTTTCTTTAAATTAAATCTAAAAAGTTAATCTCAAAGGTTCTGCTCGATACCTGACCTCGCCAAAAAGTCTTGCTATAGTGGGTCACTTAAGAGGAGTTCTAATAACCGGATCAGCCTTTATTGTCTCTTATGAAATGATTTATAAAAAAGCTTTGGAAAGTCAAGAACCACTTCGGATCAATTTTGAACGTCAGCTTAAGCGCATTCAGCGAGATGTGTTGAGAATGGGGGCGCTTGTTGAGAATTCTTGTTGCTTAGCGAGGCAGGCTTTGTTTGAGCAAGATTTAGATGCGCCCCAGCGAATTAGGATTCAGGACAAGCAAATCGATCGCCTCTACAAACAGATCGAGTTGGAATGTGTTAATTTAATCGCCCTTCAGTCTCCTGTGGCTCAAGATTTGCGGCTGCTGAGTGCCCTGATGCAGCTTGTCCGTGACTTAGAGCGCATCGGAGACTACGCCAAAAACTTGGGAGATGTGGCCGTTCGCTTATTTCCTTACCCAGTTTCTCCTCACATGGGCGAAATTCGGATGATGTTCGATCGCTGTCGGGCCATGTTAGCGATGAGTTTGGCTGCGTTATCTAATTTAGATGCGGAGTCTGGGCTAGAGGTGAAACTCAAGGATGATGCGGTCGATTCAGACTACGAAAATCTTTATACTGTCCTGGCACATCAGTCTGACATCCAAGGCGTTGTAGAACCGATCGTTCTTTTAGTGCTCTTGATTCGCCACTTGGAACGCATGGCCGACCACGCCACTAATATTGGAAAGCGAGTTGCTTACATCGTGACGGGGCAGAGGTAAGGAACGAAGTTCTCCTTCATCCCTACTTCTTGTGGCGATCGTGCCCCTTTTCATGACAGTATTGAAAATAGCGCCTATCTGAAAAACCTGAGTGAAGATCGTTAGAATGACCTTTTTGGGTTAACTTAGGTGACCGATCGTGGGCAGACAAGCGACCTGAGTGTGCGACACTTCGCAGAGACATCCAACACGCTTTGAGAGGAGAGGTCTCTAGAATTGTCATTCGAGACAATGAACTGAGCAATTGGGTGAGCTTGGGTCAACTGACTGCGATCGGGCTGTGACGGCTGAAAACCGCAGACTCCCCACTGCCCAACGGGGAAACCACACAGGCAAGTGCCTTTTTGCGTTGAGTGAAAGGGGGTTGACTTGACCCTGTGGAAGCGCGAAACGCACGAACGAACAGAAGATTACGAGGACATATCGCTGCATGGAATTCTCGATCGCCGAACTGCTGGCAAATTTTACAGAAGATAAGCTGGTCGCCCCCAAAGCTCTAGAGAAAAAATTAGAGTGTCTCAACGAAGCCAGTCTCCGCAGATTGCAGATTACGCTAGATGCCCTGGAAAAAGTCGGCATTTTGGTGAAAGAGCGAGGCAAATATCGTCGAGTCACCGAAGACGGCGTGGTCGAAGGTAAGCTGCGCTGTTCGAGTAAGGGCTTTTGTTTTGCAATTCAAGATATCGAAGGGTCAGAAGATATTTACATTCGCGAAAGCCAGCTAAATCATGCCTGGAACGGCGATCGTGTATTGGTGCGTGTGACCAAAGAAGGCAGTCGTCGCCGCAGTCCTGAAGGTGAAGTTCGGTTAATTTTAGAAAGGGCAAATCCTTCGGTGCTGGCTCGGCTCAAGAAAGCGGATTCTGGAGACTATCGGGCTGTGCCCTTGGACGATCGTCTCTTATTTGAGTTGGATCTTAGAGAAAACGGCAATCACCTAGAAGACGCGATCGATAACCTGGTGCATGTCGAAGTGCAGCGCTATCCATTGGGGCAACATGCCCCGATCGGCAAAGTCGCCAAAATTCTCGGCCCCGATTCTGAAGCGGCCGACATCGATATCGTTTGCTGCAAACATGACTTACCGCGGGCTTTCCCCGACCATGTTTTGGCCGCCACAAAAGGACTATCCGCCAAAATTAGCAAAGTCGAACTGAAAAAAAGGCTGGATCTGCGTGGGTTGACGACGGTTACGATCAAAGCGCAGGCGACCGATAGTGCCGATGATGCGATTACGCTCGATCGCACCGATGACGGCAACTGGCAGTTAGGCATTCATATTGCCGATGTGGCCCACTATGTTGAGGCGGGCGGATCGGTCGATCGTGAAGCTCAAAGACGTGGCGTTTCGGTCTATTTGGGCGAATTGGTGCTGCCCATGCTGCCTGAGCAACTCACTGACAACCTCTGTTCGCTACAGCCCGGAAAAGATCGATTGGCGATTTCGGTCGTGCTGACGTTAAACACAGACGGGCAAGTGATTGAGTTTGAAATTCAGCCGACGGTGATTCAGATCAACTATCAACTCAGCTATCACCAGGCAGAATTGATTCTCGCCAAGCAGCACACCGAAGAAGTTCAAGAATTTGAGCCAATCTTTGAAATGCTGTCTCACTTGTCAGAGTTGAGCCACGCCATCAAAGAGCAGCGCCGCCAGCGAGGAGCCTTTGAACTCAATCTGCCCGAAAAAATTTACGCTCGTCCCGATGGGTCAGAAGCCCCTGAAGAAGCTGATAAGTACACATTTAGCAAGTTTCACTACGACGACGAAGGATCTTTAGGAGCGGTAGTCGTTTCTTCGACGTTGCCCATTCACTCGATGATTGTTGAGTTGATGCTGTTGACCAATCAGACCGTCGCAACTCACCTTCACGCTTTAGAAGTTCCTGCTGTCTATCGCGTCCACCCCACGCCCGACCCAGACGACGTACAAGAACTGATCAAGCTAGCCGTCAGCATGGGCATTGACCTAAAGCTAGAACAGGAAGATGAAGTGCATCCGCAGGACTATCAAAATCTAACCCACAAATTTGCAGAATCTGAGTCAGAACGAGTACTAACTTATCTGCTGTTGTCCACGCTCAAACCTGCTTTTTATAGCACGACTCCAAAATCGCACTTTGGGCTGTCTTTAGAGCAGGGATACACTCACTTTACGTCTCCCGTTCGGCGCTACCCTGATTTGCTGGTGCATCGGGCCCTCCATGCTTTGTTTGAAGACGGGCGCGATCGTCGCTCTACTCGTGCCAAAGAAAGCGTCCATCTGCGTCATAGCTCCAGTCACGGACAAATCACCTGGAACGTATTGCCCACCGAAATTCATCAAGAGTTAGAGAGCCATTTTTCAGCCGTGGTGGTGCATCTGAGCGAACGCGAAAAAATCGCCCAGGATGCCGAAAACGACTTGGAAGGGCTGAAAAAAGCCGAACTGATGAAAGAACGCACGGGCGAGATCTTCCACGGGCTGATTACGGGAGTTCAATCCTACGGCTTGTTTGTTGAGATCGAAGAACTCTTGGTCGAGGGGCTGGTTCATGTCAGTTCGCTTAAGGATGACTGGTATGAGTTTCGATCGCGCCAACAAACCCTCGTCGGACGCAAAAATCGCAAACAGTATCGACTGGGCGATCGGATCGAAGTGCAGGTCAAGAGTGTCGATTATTACCGTCAGCAGATTGACCTGATTGCTGTAGGCGGAGGCAGCGAAGCCAGCGAAGAAGATCTCGAAGGTGAAGACAACGCCCTCGATCAAGAACTCGATAGTGAGGAATAATAAGGAAGACAATAAGGAAGATTTTGAGTATTGAGTTTTGGGTTTAAGTGTAAAAACTGCTCAGAATGTTAGATTCAAAATCCGAACTTAAAATCAATGAGCGTCTTCTGTGCCTTCTAATTCTTCTCGTCCGCTTATTTTGGGCATTTCGGGAGCTTCTGGGCTGATATATGCCGTTCGTGCGCTCAAGTATTTGCTAGAGGCGGAGTATACGATCGAGCTTGTCGCTTCTAAAGCAACCTATATGGTCTGGCAAGCTGAGAAAAATATTCGGATGCCTGCTGACCCTCTGCAACAAGAGGAATTTTGGCGGCAGCAGTGTGGAGTCGAGCTTGGCGGCCAACTGACCTGTCACTCAGCTACTAATGTCGGTGCTAATATCGCCAGTGGCTCATTTCGTACGGTAGGGATGCTGGTGATTCCCTGTAGTATGAGTACCGTGGCAAAATTGGCAGTCGGATTGAGTTCTGATTTGCTGGAGCGATCGGCTGATGTGCAGCTTAAAGAAGGTCGCAGGCTGGTGATTGTGCCGCGCGAAACGCCGTTTAGCCTGATTCATCTTCGCAATCTGACCACCCTCGCAGAAGCGGGAACCCGGATTGTACCCGCGATCCCGGCGTGGTATCACAACCCTCAGACGATCGAAGATCTCGTCGATTTTGTCGTCGCCCGTGCGTTGGATCAGTTAGAAATTGACTGCGTTCCTATCGATCGCTGGAAAGAAGGCTAGGATCAACAATGAGTTCTCAGTTTTGAGATTTGAATTTGCCCACCTCAAAACTCAACGCTCACAACTCAAGACTCAAAAACTATGCCTCTTCTTCGTCTCATCCTGCTGCTCGGAATTGCCGTCCTGTTGCTGCTGTTTGTGTTGCCCAACTGGGCACCGTCGATGCAGCTTGTCTTTTTGGGCATTCGATCGCCTGCATTTCCCTTGTCGCTATGGATTTTGGGCGCGATTGCGGCAGGCATTGTCACCACCCTTGTCATTTCGATTTTGTTTCGGCTGACAGGCTTCACCGCTCAACGCAAAGGACGAAAAAAGGCGCGATCGTTTGATCAGTCTTCCGCTAGAGCTTATTCCTACACGCAGTCCCCTGCTTCAGAACCCACGCCCCAAGCTGCCAACAAATCATCAGACTGGGAGGAAGACGCTTCAGATTGGTTTGACGACGATTCAAGCTGGGAAGACGAACCAAAAGACCGCAAACGCACCTCCGCTTCTCCGTCCCCTGACTCTGAGACTCGCTCATCCTACTCTTACAGCTACCGCGACCCTAAAGCGACTCGCCCTGCTGCGCCTGACTCTGTGGTGGATGCTGACTACCGGGTGATCATTCCGCCAAACCGCAATCTCGACCAAAATGAGGACGATGAGGGATGAAAGAATCGCTTCTATCGCTTGAGAAATGCTAATTCTTCCACTGTGTTCTTGACCGTATTTTTGACAGTTAGCTAAATCTTTTGAGTTCGCTAAACTAACTATCTACCGGGACTTCGATCGCAGCCACATTCTCTCCAGGCTCTCGATCGTGTTGTGATAGGTGGCCGCTTTGTAAGCAAGATGTGCGTGTAGAGCAGGTCAGTCAAGACGGGGGTGACAACCATGTTGATTGCAGTGGCTCCCATTCATTTATGCAGCAAGTCTTCTATCGAAATTCGTCTGGTCAAAAGCAGCGATCGCTCAATCCTCCAAAAACGCTAGGCTGGTGTAGAACCCTTATTCAATCAACGGACAACTCTTTTGTTAAAAGGCGTAAATCTCTATCTCATCGGCATGATGGGGGTTGGCAAAACCACGATCGGACGCTTGCTGGCAGACCAACTTGATTACCAATTTTTTGATGTTGATGCCATCATCGAGCAGGCCAGCGGGCAGTCAATTTCTCAAATCTTTGCAGAGTCGGGTGAAGCAGCGTTTCGACAGCTAGAAACTAACGTTTTGGCAGAATTAGCTCCTTACACTCGACTTGCGATCGCGACGGGCGGCGGTATTGTCCTCAAACCCGAAAACTGGGGATATCTGCGGCATGGAGTCATCGTTTGGCTAGACTTGCCCCTGGATGAGCTTTACAACCGCTTGCAGCACGATCGCAGCCGTCCCCTGCTACAGTCTTCAGAAACGCTCAAACCGAGACTCAACACGCTGACAGCCCAGCGTCAATCCCTATACGCTCAGGCAGATGTGAAAATTACAGCACAAGCTAATGAGTCTCCGACTGAGGTGTCTAGGCGAGTTATGGAAGCGATCGCTCAAGCCTGTCAGCAGAAGATCGCCGCCACTCAGGAGATCGATCGACTCAATCGAGAGGCTCCTTATAAAATTCAGAATCAGATTCAAAACAACTAGCTTCAAAACAGTTAAGGGCAGAAATGAGAGAATCAGACGGGAAAATAACTCTCCCATGATTCTCTTATCTCCACCCTCTCATACGTTGCAGAGTTCAAGATTGGACGAATAGCCTTTTCTCAATCGTTGTCCAACGCTGAAGGAATGCCCAAAATGGGGCAGGGAAAGTCCTGACCCAACTGCTGTATCAGTGAATGAGCGGTCGTTTCACAACCCAAAATCAAGAGTGAAGCGGACTCTTCTTGAACCACAGACCTTAACTCTTCGGCTACGGTGCCAAATCGCAGATGCGTCTTTAGTGACCCTCGCCACTCATCCGCTAGACAGCGCGCTTGCCAGAGAATGCGATCGGCTTGCTCAAATACGTCCGACATCCCGATTGGTTGGATGAAATCACTGAGTTCGGGTAGCTCGACTACTGCTGTCTGATGACCCTGACGATCGGCTTTGCGAGGATATGGGCGCTCTCTCAGATCTACCCGATTTTCAACCTCTCGAATGCTTTCTGTAGGGCAATAGACCGGGATCTTAGTCGTTTTGTTTTCGACGACATACACAACCTGTACAGTGACTTGTTTGCCAGTGGCGAGCCGGGTCTGATGGGCAATCCACAGCGTCAAGTCTAGAGCCGTTTGACTACAAGGAGAACCCGAATAGCCAACCGCCAAATTGATTTCTTGCTTAGAATTTGGGGTCAGAGAATGCGCTTTGGGCAAAAGCACCATTTGATTCACTAGATCAGAACGACCCAGCGTGCTTTGAAGCCGCACCAACATGGACAAAATATTCACAGTAAAACCTCTCAGGATTAGGATAGGCGAGAGGTGGGTCAGGGCTAAACTCAACACTCAGAACAAATCCGAGCTTGAGATACCAGGAGACCTCAATGACAGTTGCTGACAGTAGCAAGTCTTGGGCGCTCCTCCCATTGCCGACGGAGTTAGCTGACGGGCTAAGACTGGAAGGTGTCTCTCTTAATCTGGGTAAGATTCGCCCCAAAAGGTTGGTTCCTCCGCTTCAAATTCGCAACTCAGAACATTTACTGAGCCAAAATTTAGATTAGGCTACCCACTCAAATAATGGTTTGACGGCACATGAAGGAGAATCCAACTTAGAGTTATGGAATCCTTCATTGATCAATCTAGTGCAGCTTTATGGTAAAAGGCTGCTACTTTTAAGACAAAAATCGTTTCTGCTTGAGTTTATTTAACCGCAAACTCTAACAGTATAACAGCGCAAATTACAGGTCTGCCTGTCCTATGAAAAGATATGTTTTGTTAGTGTCTGTTATCTAGACTACAAATACAACTATTTCATAAAGATTTTAGATTAATATCTGTCTAAAGACTCAGCTTAAAAGGAAGTTTAATCAGATGTTTTGAGCAGCCTCTGGGGTAGTGGAGATTCTTGGGAGACTGCTTTCTGGCTAGAGAATCTCTTAATTAACAAAGTTGAGAATTTGTGACGTTTGTTTCGACGTTTGTTTCTAATAAATTTTTGTATAGACGATTGGTTCTAGTAGCTCTTTTGAATTTGCCAAGCAGCTCTAAATAAGCAAAGGGTAAAACGATCGGCCAAAGTAGCGTCGCGATCGTCAACACAATTAAAGACATCTGTTTTTCTTCTTTTGACATATCAGCGTCTTGTCGGAAAAAACCCAGCCAGCCGATAAACAAAATGGGCATCATACCAAGGTAAAAAACACCCAGGAAGAACAACAGTGTCTGCATTGTGGATAACCCTCATGAATGATGTTTTAGGAACTGATAGGGCTTCAATCGCTTGTTAATGGACGAGAAATGGTATCCGAAGCGCCTTCTATACAAATACAGGGAAGCTCTGCTGATTCCATGAGCGTGAATACGTAAGCTGTTTTCAAGATGAGAGGTATTAAAAAATAAACTACCTCAAATCTACGGACAAGGGTTTCGTATGAGTCGCTACCTGATACGTTTAGTAGAAAGTTTACTTGAATTTGCTCCTTGCTGGACTGATCTGAGCCAACCAAAAATTCTCTTTTCCTAGAAGTGATGTCACTCAAAGTTTACGGTTTTAGGAGTCTATCGTGCCTTGAGTGAATGCTACTGACTCCATGATCTCCCTTTGGTTGTAGCAAAAAAACACGGTGCCATGTCTCTTACTTATGAGGGATCGTTTGCGGCGATACTGATGCATCTAGGCAATCGGTCATGGGTTATTAGTCATGAAATGCTCACTTTTTGAACTAACTTTTAGGCTCTAAACAGCAGGTAAACTCCAATTAACGCGATCGCCACCCCCAAAACTGCTCTCAAACTAACTCTTTCACCCATGTAAACGGCAATCGGCAAAATAAATAAAGGACTTGTATTGGTGAGCGCCTGAGCAACCCCAGTAGCGGTATATTTTAAAGCGGTCTGCTGAAGCCAGATACCCAGGTAGGTGCTGACAAAGGCGGTTCCGACTACTACCTTGAGCAATCGATGAGACTGGAGTGGTTTGATTAGACTACGAGACTGCCCCCGCAAAACGACCCAGAGAAACAGGACGATCGTGCATCCCAATAATCGGATCAGGGTACTCCAGAGAGGGTCTACATTAGTTCCTGACAGGGCGGCCCGTGATAAGACGGCTCCTCCAGATTGTCCCAGGGCTGCCAAAACGCCAAAGATTAGACCTCGTAGGGGACGAAAGTGAGTTTCAGCTTCAGATGGGGGAACCCGTTCGAGGACGACCCATATCACTCCGGTGAGGGTCAGTCCGATTCCTAACCAGGCTGAGAGCGGCAGACTTTCTTGCAGAAATATCAGGGCTAATAGGGCTGACAAAGAGGGGGAGAGGGTTTCCAAGACCAGCGTTCGTCTGGCTCCGATGCAGTTGAGGGTGTTGAAGTAAGCGGTGTCTCCAAAGGCGATGCCCAAAATGCCGCTGAGGAGGAGCAAAATCCAGCTTGTGGGGCTGATATCGGGAATGGGTTGTCCTTGTAAAACCAGCGTAATCAGCAGGAAGACGATCGCAATCCATCCTTTAGTGAGATTTAAAATCAAGGGCGACACCTGCCGTCCGACACCTGTATAGATGATGGAAGCGATCGCCCAAATCAAAGCGGCCGTCAGCGCAGCAAATTCTCCTCTAAATTGGAGCAAACCAGCGGGAAGTAAGGACATAGCAGACAGAAGGTGAGGGCGGCAAATCTAAAACTCAGAACTCAAACCTTTTTCAAGAGGTCTGCTGTTTGGTGAGGCTCGACGATCGTATTGGCGCAGAGAATTCCAGAGGCGGCGACAGCGGGCACTCCAATTCCGGGAAGCGTGCTGTCTCCGACGCGGTAAAGTCCAGAAATGGGCGTATGGCAACTGGGAAACCTGCCTTGACCAACGGCGATCGCGGCTCCATACGTCCCCTGATGACGGCGCAAGTAATGGGCGTGAGTGAGGGGAGTGCCGATTAGCTCCAGGACAATGCGCGATCGCAGGTCAGGAATAATCCGTTCTAACGCACGAAACAGGGAGTGCGATCGCGATCTTTTCCTCTCTTCATAGGTGTCGTCTCGGTGCCATCCCTCAAACGGTTCTAGCGTGTAGGCGTGGAGGGCGTGGTGTCCAGGGGGTGCCAGATTTGCATCCCAGACTGAGGGAATCGAAATCATGCAGGTGTTTCCTGGCGTAGTGATGTCTTGAGCCGCATCGTGAACGACGACGTGGTGCCCGGTCAGATTTTCTAAGCCGTTCGATCGGATGCCCAGATGCAGATGCATAAAGCTATCGACTGTGGGCGTGTCTAGCGAAGTCTGACGGTAAGCCGCAGGCAGATCAGTCGGTTTGAGTAACTTGGTGTAGGTGTCCCAAATTGTGGCGTTAGAGAGCACGATCGGAGCCGTCAAAATTTCCCCTTTTGTCTCTCCTTTTCTCAGCCCTTTTCTGAGCTGTACGCCTTGCACTTTGCCAGACTCAACCAAAATCTGCTCAACGTGAGTGCCCAACCGAAGCGTGCCGCCCCACTTTTCTAATCCTCTGATCAGCGCTTGAATAATCGCTCCACTGCCGCCGATCGGGTAGTCGATCACCGATCGCGTGCGCTCTCCAAACATAAAGGCGACTTCGGGGGCGATCGTGCCGTGAGCTTTCAACCCTGACAGCAAAAAGCACTCCAAGTCAATCAACCGCCGTACCCAGGGGTCGGTTACCGTCTCATCCATTAGTGCGCCCACTGACCCTTGAATCACGCCTATCTGAGGCAGCAGTTTCAATAAAGTGGGCAGATAGCGACTTAGCAAGACTGGAATCAGCTTCAAATCGGCTCTCAGGGCCAGCGTGGGAATTTCTCGTAAGCTGTCGTAAAGTTTGAGAAAGCGCTGTTCGAGTTGGGCCAGTTGGGTTGCCCCTTGAGGCGTAATTTGGGCAATTGCCTGCCGATAGCGGTCTGAGTTGCCGTACACCGGGAAGGTGCCTTCGGGAAAATGATAGTGACCAAACGGATCGTACGCGATCGCTGCCACCGACTCGCCCAATACGTCCAACACTTGTCGCAATGGATTGACTGAATTGGGGTCAGCCAATCCACAATAAAACGACGGGCCAGAATCGAAGTGAAACCCCTGCCGCACAAAGCTGTGAGCTGCCCCACCCGGAATATTGTGGCTTTCACAGACAATTACTCGTTTGCCATATCGAGCCAGCAGGGCCCCCGCGACCAGTCCGCCGATTCCACTGCCGATGACGATCGCGTCTGCGTTGGTTTGACTTTGCATCGTAGATGTTTAGGTAAATGTTTAGATCGGGCCGGTTTGAAGTCTGGGCGGCTAGAGTAAAACGTATTGCAATTCTCACTTAAGGAACTTTGCGACGATTGCGCTTTCCCCTAATTTAAGTAGTGATGAAGTGCGATCGAGCAGTTACGCAATTACAAGGAGCTTAATGCATGGTACAGGCACAACAAGGCGATACGGTCAAAGTCCACTACACAGGTAAGCTGGACGACGGAACGGTTTTTGACTCCTCGGCGAGTGGCGATCCTTTAGAATTTACGATCGGGTCGGGCAATATCATTCCAGGGTTTGAGAAAGCCGTTGTGGGCATGAGTCCTGGTGATTCTAAAACAGAAGTGATTCCGGTAGATGAGGCCTATGGTCATCATCGAGAAGAAATGGTGCTAGTGGTCGATCGCACCCAGATGCCCTCTGATTTAGAACCCGAAGTTGGTCAACAGCTACAAATTCAACAGCCTTCAGGTCAGACAATTCCCGTGGTGATCACTGACATCTCTGAGGCTGAAGTGACGCTCGACGCAAATCATCCTTTAGCGGGCGAAGATCTGACGTTTGACATTCAATTGGTCGAAATTGGCTAAATTCTGAGTTTTTGGCGACGAGATTGGCTTTGTGATCTGGGCGATCGGTCTGGAGGCAGGGCCAATTTTTGTGAAAATCAATGGAATTGCTCAGTCCGTTCGTAACTACGGAAAAAATTATCGTATAACTTTCTTAAATTTCCGTAATGTATTGTTGGGGAACTGAAGTCGATTGTCGCCAAATGCCTGATTTGCCCCTCACGGCAGATCCAGATTGAGAAGATTATTGTATTCTTGGATAATCTTGCTCATCCTCTATACGCCATGCCAGACAAGGTTTTCAGAGTTTCTGACTCAAGATCTGCGCGGTTTGTATCTCCTCATGAAGTTTGACAAGACTACTTGTGCATGGTTTCTATCTATATGGACTCGTTAAAACTTAAAAAATTATGAGGAAGGGACTTCTGCACAAGCCCATCGTTGTTTTTGGTTCCGTTATTGACAAAGTGATCTTCACGCATGTGGTGGTGATCGGCTTACCCACTCTGATTTACTACTTCATCTTGAAGAGCGGATGGAATCTCCTTGCCTTGCATGTGTGCATCCCCATCCTCTATTTTTTGACCTCGATCGTGGTGATTGGGGAGTCGGTTTCAACGGCGATCGCCTACTCAACTCCACGCAAACAAAAACCTCGACTCGGAACGCTGCAACGCTGGCTGAGAATGCCTCGCACCTATGCTACTCATCGACATTTGCCGTCTGAGCCAAAACGCCCGCTGCCCAAGTGTTCTCTCGTCGTCGTGGCATATCTGCCCAATGAGCAGCACATCATTGTCAAGACGCTGAAGTACATCCTAAACAATGTGCACCGTCCCGAGGCTGGGCTAGAAGTGATTTTGGCATACAACAGTCCGGTTCGGCTGCCCGTCGAAGATGAGCTAGAACGCCTCGCCGAACAGTATCCAGAATTGCGCCTGCTGTATGTCGAAGAAAGTCACTCAAAAGCCGAAAACCTGAATGCTGCGCTGAGAATTGTCACGGGCGAGGTGACGGGAATTTTGGATGCTGACCATCGCCCGATCGCTGATTGCTTCAAACGTGCGTGGAGTTGGCTGGCGAGTAATCGCTACGCAGTGGTTCAGGGTCGCAATGTAATTCGCAACAACAATAGCAATTTTTTGACGCGGATGATCGCTGTTGAGTTTGAGTGCATGTATGGGGTGAGCCATCCTGCCAAGTCGCTGCTGGCCGATACGGGCATGTTTTGTGGCTCAAATGGCTATTGGCGGACGGCTGTCCTCAAGCGGATTCGGTTTGCTCCTAGCATGATGACGGAGGATATTGACGCGACCCTGCGTACCCTGCTGAGAGGACACAATATTGTCCATGAACCCAGCATTATCACCACAGAATTGGCTCCGATCGACGTGCGATCGTTCTGGTTTCAGCGCAAACGGTGGGCCCAAGGCTGGCTCGAAGTGACGCTCAAGCATCAAGTGCCGCTGCTGCATTCTCACAAGTTAGACGCTTGGCAAAAGCTTTATTGGACGCTGCTTTTGATTTATAGCGCTGGGTTTCACTTTGTCGCGCTGCAAATTTTTCCGATGTTGTTTAGTTTGAGTTTGAGTCAGACGGAGCCACCGATCATTCCTCAAGAATATGTGTGGGCAACCACTGCTCTGACGCTGATGAGCGGGCCGATTCAAACTTTGGTGGCGTGGCGAGTCAGAAATAAGATGGTGAAACATCCGATTCGGGATTTTGTGGTCTATTGCTTGTTTATCCCGTTCTATTGTGTGTTTAAGAATGTGATTGCGATTATTGCCATCTACGATCACATTTTGGGTAATACGGAGTGGGTTGTCACCAAGCGTGGATTTCGCGAATCTGTTGCGGCTACACCTTCTAGACGAGAAGTATTGCGTAAAGCGAGCTAGTCAAAATCGTTCCTTTCTCAGTTCAGAGGTTCCTCACACGCTTCTTTGAACTTGATCAGAGATTAAAAGTTGTTTGAAATGCTACATTTTGAATCGTCGTGAGCGGCACCTGATAAAAATATTGACGATAAAACTGTTCTTCTCGAATCTCAGCTAGAAACTGTTCGGTGACTCTGGCGATCGCTTCTGATGACTGCGATTCTCTGGCTGCATTCCAGGTGATCTGAAAGCGGTCGGAATAAGTGACGCTAAAGCCCAAATATTCCAGTGCTTTGAAGCCACTTTTGAGGGGACGATCGCTGATTCCTAACCGTTCGGTCAACTGCTGGCGCGTGGCAGCTTCTCCAGTGCGGCTCAAATATTTGGCGATACCGACCAGTTGGGCCCAAATCTCGTGGGGAGGCGTGAGTGTGGGCGTAGGATACGCGATCGCCAGGTGACTTTTTGCGTTGAGGGCGCGACGAAACCAGGCTTGTAGGTCGCTCCAACTGGTGGGGCAGCTTTGCACTTTGAGCAGCTTTTCGGGGGTATTGGAGGGCATCTCAGTGCGCCAGTCGAGAATCCAATCCACTTGTGGCGAAGCTGTCTGAACGGAGGTTTCACAGGGACGAACGGCCACCAAGCGCACTTCATACTGTTTGCGAAAGGTATTGTTTTCGAGTTCGACGATCGCATCACAGCGACCTTGAGGAATTTCGTGGCTGTAGTGTCCCCACCAGAGACCGGGAAAGCCCGTTGTGACCGTTTCGTCCAGGATTTTGAACTCGGTTTGAATATAGCGGACTTCTTGCCCCTTCCAGTCGCGACTGTTGCGATGTTTGCCCACTTCAAACCAGCAATTTTGGATTAGCAGTTTGGGAATCGGATTGCCCATGCCGCAAGGTTCGATTAGTTTGAGTTCTTGAAATAGCTCAAATCCCAATTCTTGAACGGTGACCTGTAGATCGGCTTTGAGGGAAGGCGTAGCAGGAAGGGGCTGCTGGCGCGATCGCTGGTTGATCGCCTCGACAAAGAGCGGTAGATTTTCGACAGGTAAACTCAGCCCTGCTGCAAACGGATGTCCGCCAAAGCGATGAAGCAGATGCGCCTGATCTTTGACCAGTTGGTATAAATCAATTTGATTGGCAGAGCGGGCAGACCCACGAGCTAGCGATCGATCTGAAGAATGATTTGCTGCCTCGGTGCTGAGAAGAATGGTAGGTCGCCCGTATTCTTGAGCGATTTGACCTGCGACGAGTCCCAATACGCCCAGATTCCACTGGTCATCCCAGAGAACGATTACGCCTGTGGTGGAGAGATCTAGCTGGGCAAGTTTGGCGGTCACCTGTTGGGCAACATCTTTTTGTAAAGCTTTGCGGCGAGCGTTGGCCAATTCGGTCGCGTCGGCTAATTCTTGACAGCGCTGGGGGTCTTGACTCGTCAGCAACTCTACACAAAAGTGAGCATCTCCCTGAATGCGGCTGACAGCGTTGATGCGCGGGCCGAGACCAAAGGAAATATCGGTGGCTCGATCGCCGCTCCGATGACACCGTTCTAACAATCTCGTGATGCCGGGGCGGGTCTGTTCAGAGGGTTTGCGCTTGCTGTGAGTCTGGAGTTGTTGGATGCCTTTTTGGGCGAGATAGCGACAGTCGCCTTTGAGTTCTACCAGGTCGGCAATGAGTCCGATCGCCACCAGATCGAGCAGCGTTTCTAATGGTTTTTTGGGTACCTCTGGCATCGTTTGGTAGAGCGCTTCGAGCAGTTTGTAGGCAACGGCAACGCCTGAAAGTTTGGCTAATGGATGGTCAGCCGAAAAATAGCGCGAGTTGAGAATGGCGGCCACAGGCGGACGATCTTTGGGCAAGGTGTGGTGATCGGTGATGATTACGTCGATTCCTAGACTTTGAGCGTAGGTCAATTCGTCCAGGTTGGTGCTGCCTGTGTCGCAGGTGACGATTAGCTGACAGCCTTTTGCTTTGAGCGCGTCAATGCCCGAATTGGACAAGCCGTGAGACTCGGTGAGCCGATTGGGAATGAAGTAAAAAAGCTGCTGATTTTGGGCAAAAAATTCTCCCAGCCCATCCCACAAAACCGCCGTTGAAGTCACGCCGTCGGCATCAAAATCTCCCCAGATGGCGATCGTTTCCTGAGATTCGTAAGCCGCTTTGAGTCGTTGAACCGCCGATCGCATCTCCTGCCCAAATTCAAAGGCGCTCGTTGGTTTGTAAAGATCAGCATTCAAATAGCCCGCCAATTTCTCAGGGTCGCGAATGCCGCGTTGCCAAAGCAGTTGAGCCACATACCGACCTTTCACGCCGTGAAACTCAAGCGTTTGAATGAATTCTGCTGGTGGCAACTCTGATTGAATAGCCCAAGCGATCGCTGACATGAATAATTCCTCAGATTTTGGGGTGCCTCAAGGTTGAGATTTCAAATTTCGGATCTCAAATTTTGGATCTCATGTTTTGGGGTTTGGGCGACGGGGACGCTTCCAGACGGCTCGTTCTGCTTTTTCTCGCTCGTAGGCGATCAGTCTGCCGTAGTATTCATGCTCACTGAGATTTAGCGATAAGAAAACGTGTCGCCGCATATTGCCAAAACCCTTGCGATCGAAGAACTTAACGGCGGGAAGATTTTCGGGATCGGTATCCACCATCATAAATCTTGCCCCATCATCGATCATGCGTTCTACCAGCTTATCGACCAGTTTGTCCGCTACCCCGCGCCGCTGAAAGTCGGGAGACACGCCTAGCCAAATGATGTAGCCATAAACCAGCGAGGCTTTGTTGATCACGGTTCCGAGAATGAATCCGGCGACGCGATCGTCCACTGCGGCCACCAGGCAATATTCGGGATCGGTGTTGTAGAGTCCGATCACTTCCCACTCATCCCAGGTGCGATAAATGTAGGGGTACAGATCGCTGGTAAAAAGCCTTTCGCCCAAATGATAAACGGCAGCCAGATCATCAATCTCCATATCCCGAACTTCGATCGGAGGTGAGATGACTTCGCTGCTAAAAGATTCCGTCATAAAAATAATTCCTACGCCCTATCTTGATTACAACGGAATTTCTTGAATCTCTGCAAAGTTAGGTAAGCGTACAGTCGATTCCTCACCATCTCCTCGTTGACAGCGTGTTGCAAAACTACAGTCTGCACACTGCTTTGAGCCTTCTGCCACTTGCGGAAAAGACTCGCCTTGCTCGTAGCGATCGATCCATCCGCTCAATCGTTGGAGTAGCTGGGTTAGATCTCGCTGAGTTTGCTGATGAGTCGTTGAACTGTAGGAAAACTTGAGGCTTTGCGGGTCAGCGTCTTCTCCAGACTTCGATTGAAAAAACCAGTAAGTCATCGAAATCTGCCCAGGATCGTAGTGACTCGTCTCCGCCAACACGAACGGATAGAGGCGAGTTTGCCAATTTTCTGCCAGTTGTCTTGACTTCAACGGTTTTGGGTAGGTTTTCCAGTCGAGAATTTGGGCCTGAGAGTCGCTCATCACCAACAAGTCATACACCACCGTTAGCAAATGCCCTTCTACCTCCAGAGTGCGCTGATGCTCACTTTGACGAAAGGTGGGTGCCTCTAGCTCCAAAATCCTGGGAGCCGCTCCCACAAATGCCGTAAACCACTGATTTAACTGCTCGTCTTCGCGAATAAACGGTTCCACCGGAAGCCCCATCTCCCACTGCTGCATCAACGAGTGAAAGCGGCTCCCCAACATCAAGCGCGCCTGCTGATCGGGTGTGGTGGGCGCTCCCAACTGTTCTAAATAAGTGTGCTGAAACTTACGCGGACAGGTTTCGAGGAGGTTTAACTGTCCTTGGGAAAGACGCATGGGAAGGGATGAGGGATGAGGGATGAAAGGGGAATGGCACGATCGCTAACCCCATTCTAAGTTTTTCGTTACACCTCACACCTCACTTCTCTCCCATCACCCTTTTGTCAATACAAACACGCTGCCCTCGTTGCCGCGCCCGATGCGGAGGTCTTCGTCCAGGTAGGTGATGTCTAGCCAACCTTGCTGATCGCGGTTTTCGACGCTGAAATCGATCGCCGCCAGTTTTTGTCCTGATTCAAGCTGCTCGATAAAGCGATCGGGGGTTTGATAGCCGATAAGTCGCTGAAGTCCAATCACCGATCGCTCAAATTTCACATCTACCCGTCGCTCAGAGACAGGTTTGAATCGGGCCCCAATGCTGACGATCGTCTCGACAAAGGGCAATCCAATCAGTTCGGCAATGTTGTAGAGCTTGGCTTCGGGGGCGCGAATGCTTTGGTAAACCTGCCCCAATTTGAGAAAAGGCACCTGATCGATGCTCAAAATCCCCCGACTGGTGGTGTAGATTAACCGCCAATCACCATCTAATAGATCCAAGGCTTCGATCGGGCGAGGAGTGGGATTGCGATCTTCGAGTTGAGCGATCGCCGCCAAAATCGCCTGCTTTTGAGAATCGGTTGCCAGCAGGCCTCGATTTTTGCCTGCGATCGTTTCTAATAGTGCTGCCTTCCCGATCATTCGCGTTCAACCCCGTAAACAGATGATAGGATAGCCGACTGATTACCCAATCGTAATTCTGCGGTCGGGATCAGAGGACGATTATTACAAATTTTCTTAAATGCAGCGATCGCTTTTCATAGCCAATTTCTAACCTGGAAAAAGCAACCTTGACATCTGCCAAAAAATGTGAGAATTCCCTGTTCCAATTTCCTTCCTGGATGGTAGACTCTGGTTGTTTCACTGCGTATAAGATTTAAGTAAAGCAACGTTAATTTTTGTTGTGTCTATGACTTACAACCCCTCATTACGTGAAGAACCGCGTGGGCAACGGGCCGCTGTGATTCCAGTCCAGCAAGAGTCCTCGATTCTAGATTGGCTAGAAAATACGGGCCGCCTGTTGGCTCGTGAGCCAGTGGATGCTGAATATCCAGGTAGCGAAGAAGAAATCACGGAGTTCATTTCAGAGGATGACAACTCCTTTGATCTCGACGACGACGATGATTTAGATCTCGAAGATTAGGTTGATCGGTTTATGGTTAGCCAAACTTAACCAAGTCTTGACCATAGACCTTTCCGAGTTGACCTAAAGTTCAAGGTATTGGACGATTTTTCCGAAAAAAGTCCTTTGGTTGGTGTGGTGTACTTGTGGAGTGAAGTGAGATTCTTGTGGACGCAAAGTTATTTACAAATCGGTCATTCAGCCTTTCCGGAACGCGCTTATTTTTGTGCGTGACGATCGGGCTTTCGGTAGCGGCGCTGGGGTTAGACTGGCTAGCTGGACGATCGCTCGACCAAGGAGCCTCGCTAACTTTATCCTTGTGGATTTCTGCTCTGGCGACGGCTGGTGTGGGGTTCTGGGCAGTTCCGCTACTGCGGGTGCTCAAAGCAGGACAGGTGATTCGAGAAGATGGGCCGCAGTCCCACTTAAAGAAGGCAGGGACTCCGACGATGGGAGGCGCGTTCTTTGTTCCGGTGGCAGTGGGAATCGCGATCGTGCTTTCCAACTTCTCGCCGAATGTAATGGCCGTTTCTGCGCTAACCATGGCTTATGCGGCGATCGGCTTTTTGGATGATTGGCAGATTATTCGCTACAAGTCCAACAAGGGCATTTCGCCTCGCTTAAAGATGGGGCTACAAATTGGCTTCGCGATCGCGTTCTGCGTCTGGATGTACGCCACACAGCCCGTTAGCATCACGACTCTGGCGCTTCCCTTTGGATTAATGTTGCCGTTGGGCGGCTTGTTTTGGCTGCTGGCTTCCTTTGTGCTGGTCGCTGAGAGCAATGCAACCAACCTAACGGATGGCATGGATGGTTTGGCTGGGGGAACGGTGGCGATCGCGCTACTGGGTCTCGGTGCCCTGGTGGGTCAGACTTCACCCGACTTGATGGTTTTCTGCGCTTGTTTGAGTGGCGGCTGTGTAGGATTTTTGGTTCACAATCGCAATCCGGCCCGCGTTTTTATGGGCGATACAGGATCGCTGGCGCTGGGCGGTGCATTGGCGGCCGTTGCCCTGATTAGCAATTCGCTGTTTGCTCTACTGATTTTGAGCGGATTGTTTGTGATCGAAACGCTGTCTGTGATCGCCCAAGTTAGCTACTACAAAGCAACCAAGGACTCAAACGGCATTGGCAAGCGTCTCTTTAAAATGTCGCCTTTCCACAATCATCTAGAGTTGACGGGCTGGACAGAGACTCAAGTGGTCGGCTGGTTTTATGCGATCGCCACCCTCCTGGCAATTCTCACCTTCACAATTCGCTAACTAAATGGTTTTACGTTTCGATTCACTAATTTTGAAACTGAGTCGCTTATGTAAGCAAAGTCTAGTATCATAGTGAATCGAAACCTTGGAGAGATGGCTGAGTGGTCGAAAGCGGCAGATTGCTAATCTGTTGATGGTTTTAGGACTATCCGAGGGTTCGAATCCCTCTCTCTCCGTCCCAAATCGACCACTTGTAATGGGTCATGAATGTTCTAAATGTTCGTGGCCCATTCTTGTTTTTGAGCCAAATCGACAAACGTGTGTATTTTCTGAGGCAATTGGTTTAAGATGAGGCTCATTTCTAAGCGGTTGTGGCTTTTAGCAACTGCATACGAGACATTGAGGGGTTTACATTCGATGAGTCACTTGTCTTCACATCCTAAGCCGAAGTCGGCAGTCTCTCCGAGATACCCGCGAGGGGTCGCTCTTGCTGCCTTCGATTCTAGCCACTCACAACAACATCCTCAAAGCTCTCCGAGATACCCGCGAGGGGTCGCTCTTGCTGCCCTAACCCTAGCCGTCGGGTTTCTCACCGCAGCCTGTCAAGAAGCCGCTCCGCCACCTAATGCGGCCTCTCCGGGCACAACGACCGCTCCAGCCGCCGCTCCCACGACAGAAGCAAAAGGGCTGAAGATTGGGTCGCTCTTACCTGCAACGGGGGATTTGGGGTCGATCGGGCAGCAAATGATTGCTACAGTTCCGCTTTTAGTCGAGACGGTCAATCAGTGCGGTGGCGTAAATGGTGAGCCTGTCACCCTCGTTTCGGTCGATGACCAGACCGATCCCTCAGCGGGGACAGAAGGCATGACTCGGCTAGCCGAAGCTGAAAAAGTGGCGGGAGTCGTCGGATCGTTTGCCAGTAGCGTTTCGACAGCAGCGTTGCCCGTAGCCGTTCGCAATAAAGTTGTGTTGATTTCCCCTGGCAGCACCAGTCCCGTTTTTACTCAACAGGCGAAGGAAGGCAAGTTTCAGGGCTATTGGGCGCGGACGGCTCCTCCGGACACCTATCAGGCTCAAGCGCTGGCGAAATTAGCCCAAGAGCGCGGCTTTAAAACGGCAGGTACGATCGTCATCAACAACGACTACGGGGTGGGCTTTGAAAAAGAATTTGTAAAAGCCTTTGAGAAATTAGGCGGCACGATCACGAACGCTTCTAAGCCGACTCGCTACGATCCCAAAGCAACGACGTTTCAAACCGAGGCGGCGGCCGCCTTTGCAGGTAAGCCTGATGCGGTGGCGGCCGTGCTTTATGCGGATACGGGCAGTCTGTTGGTCAAGTCTGCGTTTGAGCAAGGGGTGAGCAAAGGAACTCAACTGCTGCTAACGGATGGCGTTTATTCACCCGATTTTGTCTCCAAGGTGGGCAAAACTCAAGATGGCAAATCGATCTTGTCCGGGGCGATCGGTACCGTTCCGGGTGCCAATGGCAAAGCGCTAGATGCCTTCACAAAACTTTGGGCTGAGAAACAAAAGCGTCCCCTCGCTCCCTATGCGGCCCATTCCTGGGATGCCGCCGCAATTCTAGTATTAGCGGCCCAATCCGCCAAAGCCAATACAGGAGAAGCCATCAAAGACAAACTGCGCGAAGTGACCAATGCTCCTGGGACAGAAGTCACAGATGTTTGTAAAGGGCTAGAACTTCTCAAAAAAGGCGAGAAGATCAACTACCAGGGCGCAAGCGGCAACGTCAATATTGACGAAAGTGGAGATGTCATCGGCAACTACGATGTTTGGACAGTCAAAGATGATGGCTCTCTAGCCGTGATTGGCAAGGTTAGCCCTCAGTAGACCGGAGTAGCTAGTAAATTTCTGAACGGTCAGTCTTTAGAACTCTCCCGATTGGGGTGCGATCAGGTCATTAAGCCAGCCGTCAATTTGAGCCAACAGGCGATGAGAGGCGGCTGAACTGATCGCATCTGTATCGCTAAATCGCTCCAACGCCCGGTTGTAATCTGAGATCGCATAGTTCCAGTCTCCTGACAGATGGTGCGCTCGCCCTCGTGCCCCAAAAATGTGGGCTTCTAAAACGCTGGTGGAACCGTTGGACAACAATTGGGTGATTTGCAGGGCGTGATCAAAGTTCTCGATCGCTTGAGCAAATTCTTCTAGCTCTCGAAACGTAATTCCCTGATTGATCCAGGCGCGAATGTTGGTGGGGTCGAGGTCGATTGCCATTTCATAATCTGCGAGAGCCTCCGTCAGACAGCCTTGAGCTGCATAGTAGTTGGCGCGATTATTGTAAGCGCTGGCCAACTTGGGGTTGAGATGAATGGCGTAGTTGTAGTCATCCAACGCTGCGCCAAACTGACCCGATTGAAAATGAACCAATCCTCGGTTGTTGAAGTCTACAGAGCTGGAGGGGTTCCGTTCGAGGAGAAGGTTGAGTCCCTCGATCGCGTCCCTGTAGTTTCCTTTGCGAGCTTCACAGAGAGATTGTTGTCTCAGCAACCGATCCTGCTCACTCGGCTCTAGCCAGGTGGTGCGACGGGTGCTTTCTAGAGGTCTGCGACGCTGGCGAAGCGGATTTGTAGTGGAGCTACGGCGAGTAACGTGCGTTCTTCCACTCTTGAGATAAGTCGGACGTAAAGATCTGGAGTTGTCTTGACTGAGAGAAGTACGAGCGTTCATGCAATCCTCACTAGGCTTCTGGATTAACCTTATCGACTTGACGACTAAATTTTTTCTGCCTACGTGTCACAACCTGATACGTCTACGGTTAGATTTTAGATCTGTGAGGTGACAGCCGTGTTGCGTCGTGGTTTCGACAACAAGTTCTACAATGCCAATTCAGGTTATTTCTGACGAAACAGGAATTGACACACGGGTTCACACTTCTGGGTTAAACGATTGGGTAACAGGACGGATAGAAATTTACGCGAACTTTGCATAACCTTAATATTCCCGCAAAATTAATTCACTAACGGCGGCTCACCTGTGTTGCGAGTCATAAAGCCTGAGGCAGACTGATCGCTCAACTTGATAAAATGCGGCAATCAAGCGATCGCACCAGTGTTGAACTGGGCTAAACAAGCTGTTTATGACGACCACATTTTCCTACCCCAACACGTCCGATTTGACCGCAGATGACTATCTAGTGCTGGGTTTGGCAACCTGCTATATCAAAGATGATGGTGAAGTGCATGAGGTGAAGGTGATTGAGCCGATTCCGTCTGCGGCACTCGAAGCGATCGTCAAAGGGATTCCGACTTCTTACTCCAAAGCGATCGCGACGACGATCGGCACCGTTTTGAGTGATGAAACGCCTCAACTCCCGGATGGTTTTCCGGCTGACGCTCAATTTTGTGATGATTTCAGCTTTCGGGCGACGGCGGCGGCTCGGACGTTTAAAGCACGATCGCAGGCGCAGTCTCACATCGCGATCGGAACAACCCGCACCGACTTTAACCACTCTACCGAACGCAAACGGGTGCTCAATTCTCAGCGTATCGTCAGCACCGAAGACAACGTAAAACAGCACGAACACACTCATAAGGTGCTGTAGGCTTGGATTTGGGCATGGGGCAACCTCAAACAATGCTTTTAGAATAGTACAAGTGTACCCTAATTTCAGCGAATATTTTTAGTAGGAGTTTACGAATGTTGAAGCTCTACGGTGGTGCGCGGAGTCGGGCCTCGATCGTGCAGTGGTATCTAGAAGAATTAGAAATTCCCTACGAGTTTGTGCTGCTGGACATGTCGGTTCAAGAACACTTGCAGCCTGAGTTTCGTCAGATTAACCCCTTTGGGAAGGTGCCCGCGATCGTCGATGGCGGCTTTTCTCTCTGGGAGTCAGGCGCAATTTTGCTTTATCTAGCTCAGAAGTACAGCAAAGAATTTGACTCGCCCGAAACTCAAGGAACGATCGCCCAGTGGATTCTGTTTGCCAACGCAACGCTGGGGCCAGGAGTATTCGTCGAAGCGAGTCGAGAGCGAGAGTTTCCCAGACTGATGCAGCCGTTAGATGAATTGTTTGGGCAGCAGCCGTTTGTGTTGGGCGATCGCTTTACGGTGGCAGATGTAGCGATCGGCTCGATGCTGTCATACATTCCTCTGATGCTGAAGCTCGATTTTGGTGCATATCCCAACGTGGTGAACTATGTACAGCGACTGTCGGAGCGTCCTGCATTTGTTCAGACGATCGGCGGTCGAAAATAGTCCCTTTCAAGCTTGAATAGGAGCTATTCGCAGACAAAAAAGGGGACAGCTTTTACCATCCCCCATCAGTCAACAAATTTTGGGCAGAATCTACAGATGAGGCACATAGCGTTCTTTTTCAGGAACGTTCGCATACTCAGCTACGATTTGACGAAACTCGTCGCCGTCGATCGTTTCCTTTTCAATCAGCAAATCGACCAAGCGATCGATGACTTCGCGATTTTCACGCATGATCCGGCGCGCATCGTCGTAGCAGTGTTCGACAATCATGCGGACTTGAGCATCGATGCGAGCGGCGATTTCTTCGGAGTATTCCGATCGCGCCGTCCAATCCCGACCCAGGAAGACTTCGCCTTGCTGACTTTCAAGCGAAACCGGCCCTAAATCGGACATGCCAAACCGAGTCACCATTTGACGCGCCATTCCTGTGACCTGCTGCAAGTCGTTTCCGGCTCCAGTCGTCACCTCGGAATCCCCAAAGATCACTTCTTCAGCAGCCCGACCACCCAAAGCACCCGTGATGCGTGCTAGGATTTGCGCTCTCGAAATCAACCCTTGATCTTCAGAAGGCGTAAACCAGGTCAACCCTTGCGCCTGTCCACGGGGAACCAGCGTCACTTTTTGCACAGGATCGTGAGCCTTGACCAGCGTGCCAATCACGGCATGTCCAATCTCGTGGTAAGCGATCAAACGCTTGCTCTTGCTGTCTACGAGCGGTGTGCCTTCCATGCCTGCGACGACGCGATCGACGGCATCATCCACTTCCAGCATGGTGACCGCCTCTTTGCGACGACGGGCGGTGAGAATAGCCGCTTCGTTCAACAAATTGGCGAGGTCAGCCCCAGAGAATCCGGGAGTGCGACGGGCGATCGCTTCGAGTGAAACTTCGGGAGCAATTTTTTTGTCGCGAGCGTGGACGTTGAGAATTTCTAGACGACCTTTGATATCGGGGACATCGACCGTAACTTGACGATCGAATCGGCCCGGACGCAGCAGCGCAGAATCCAAGACATCGGCGCGGTTGGTCGCAGCGATGATAATGATTCCAGTGTTGCCTTCAAAGCCATCCATCTCGGTCAGCAACTGGTTGAGGGTTTGTTCGCGTTCGTCGTTACCGCCGCCGATTCCTGCACCCCGCTGGCGACCCACTGCGTCAATTTCATCGATAAAGATGATGCAAGGTGCGTTCTCTTTGGCTTTTTTGAACAAATCACGGACGCGAGAAGCCCCCACCCCGACAAACATTTCGACAAACTCAGATCCAGAGATCGAGAAGAAAGGCACGCCAGCCTCACCTGCGATCGCTTTTGCCAACAGAGTCTTACCCGTTCCAGGCGGCCCGACCAGCAAAACGCCTTTAGGAATCCGGGCACCGACTGCGGTAAAGCGTTCTGGCTTTTTCAAAAAGGTCACGACTTCTTGCAGTTCTTCTTTGGCTTCTTCGATGCCTGCCACGTCGTCAAACAACACGCCCGTTTTGGCTTCCATCTGGAACCGAGCGCGAGATTTGCCAAAGCTCATGGCTTGACCTGGGCCACCCGGAACGTTTCCAGAACGGCGGAACAAGAAGAATAAGCCACCCAACAGCAGCACGGGGAAGACTAAATTTCCTAAAAGTCCCCAAACTGCGCCATCGTTGCGAGCAGGGTGAGAATCCAAATTAATGTTGGATTCTCTCAGACGAGTAATCAATTCGGGAGCATTGCCCGGAAGGTCAACGCGCAAACGCTGTAGCCGATTTTCCAGTTCGGGGTCGATCGCTTCAACAATGGCAGTGCGCCCACCATCATACAAATCAACGCTTTTGACCCGATTGGCATCCAAATATTCCAAAAATCGCCCGTAGGTCATGCGGGTGCTGGCGGTGTTTTTGCTCACCGTGGCGGGATTAGGAGCAAATGACCCCTGCCATAGGAAAAATCCAATAACGAGTGCAGGCAAGGCCCACAGCAGGATGGTTCTCCAGGAAGCTTTCATAAACTGGCAACCTCTATATGTGGCAACAACGGTTAAGTCTCGATCTTAAACAAAAGTGAAATTTCCTCAAGGGGAAGCGCGGATTTAAGTGGGTAGATTTCCGCTCTGTAAAGGCGCTTCTGAGAAAGTTGATTCGATTTCCAGACGTTTAATGAGAAATATCTTAATTAAATTTAACCTAATTGGGAGACATCCAGCAATCAGGTTAAAGATATCGAGGTCTGATGCCATTCCCTTGCTTCAGGAATGCTGCGCTTGCTTAGTATCGATTTGCTTAGATGAGAGGTGACCGTGTTGGGGAATACGTGGTCGATCGCTCCTTTCGTGATGTGGCTATTTTAAAGTTGAGTCAGAAACAGAATTCTCGGAGTGCTTGGATGCTGATCAGGCTAAAGCTAAGGGAAATTGCCGAGCAGGAAAGGTTTCAATTTATCTTATTTTCAGACGGCGAAGAACTCGCAGAAGGGCACCTTAGTGCGATTCCTGAAGGCTTGACTCAGGCGTTTGAGGACTGGCGGCAAGCCTATCTAGGATTGGACAGCGTACGATTTCGCCTTACGCCCATCCCTACGAAGACAAACTTCTCAGAATTAGACATCGCGGGCTTTGCCAAAACGCTCAAATCGCACTTGGATGAGTGGCTCAACGGCGGTCAGGAGTGGCAAAAGGCGCGAGAAAGGTTAGCTCAAGTGCTGGCGCGAAATGCGGGCAGTGAGATTCGGGTTTTGCTGGATGTGAAGGATCATCGGCTACGGCGGTTTCCCTGGCAGGAATGGGAGTTTTTTGAAGACCACTTTCACAATGCCGAGATTGCTCTCTGTGAACGGTTTCAGCCGCCTGCTGTTTTACCTGGGTCGGGACTCGTCAAGATTTTGGTCGTGGTTGGCAATACGCAAAACATTGAGAAAGGGGTTCTCGCAGATCTGGAAGCTATCAAAAGCGTTGAGAAAAATGGCGCAGTGGTAGAAATTTTGGAACAGCCCAGTCGCCACACGCTGCTCGAAAAGCTGCGAACTCACCCCTACGAAATTTTTATTTTCACGGGACACAGCAGCAGTAACGCCAGTGGGGAGATTGGCAAAATTGCCCTTTCTGACACCGATGATTTAGAGATTGGTGAACTGAAACAGGCCCTACGATCGGCGATCGCTCAACGATTACAGCTTTGTATTTTCAATTCTTGCGATGGGTTGGGGCTGGCAAGACAGTTGGCTGAGTTAAAACTGCCCTGCACGATCGTCATGCGAGAGCCTGTTCCCGATGATGCGGCTGCCAAATTTCTCAAGGTGTTTTTGAAAAGCTTTGCGGAAGGGCGATCGTTTTTTCGCTCGTTTCGAGAGGCGCGGCAACGGCTGGAAGGCTTTAATCAATATCCGGGGGTCTGTTGGTTGCCTGCAATCAGTATCGGTCAGTCGGTACAGCCGCCCACTTGGGAGCAGTTAGCTGGCAAGGTCGCTCCGATCGCTTCAAATCCACTGCCAAAAGAGTCAGGGAACCGTAGTAAAAAGCTGATTTTGGGAAGCATTGCAGTTCTGGGATTGGTTGCAGGTGGAGTCTGGTTCTTGAATCGGACTAAACCCCAAATTCCAGCTTTAGAACCTAGCCCTAGCGTGATCGAAATCAGTCAGATTCAGTTTCCGGCAATGACAGTGAAGTATGGCGGGTCTGG
The DNA here is from genome assembly GCF_052939495.1 of Phormidesmis sp. 146-12. NCBI lineage: Bacteria > Bacillati > Cyanobacteriota > Cyanophyceae > Leptolyngbyales > Leptolyngbyaceae > Phormidesmis > Phormidesmis sp. 146-12. The sequence goes on from NZ_JBJPHS010000014.1 coordinate 29,088, forward strand.
CACGTTGTCACGTCTGGCAAATGGCTTAAAGGTGCTTCCGGGCGTTCCAAGCAGTTTTAATTTAGATTATGTGAAGCCGCCCGAAGAAAACGGCAGCGAAGTCGGCATTCAGATGTTGATCGATGGCGAACTCGATATTGCGCTCTCATCAACTCAACTGGAAACCAAAGATTACGATCGCGCCGCTCAAAAACAAGTGCGGATCAAGCAGGTTGCGATCGCCATTGACGGGATTGCTGTGGTCGTGAATCCCAGTTTGAATTTGGATGGGCTGACGATCGGGCAGCTAAAAGACATTTACACAGGCAAAATTACGAACTGGCAGCAAATCAATCCGTCTCTGCCCAGTTTGAGCATTCAGCCCTTCTCTAATCCGCCACAGACCTCCGGCACGGCCAAAAACTTCAAAGAAAAAGTGCTAGGTAACGAAGACTTCAAGATTCCTCAAGAAAATTACACTCGTGGCTCGTTGAGTGCTGGGATAGCGAGAGTTGCTGATGCTCCGGGGGGCATTTATTATGCGACGGCTTCCGAAGCAGTCAGACAATGTACGGTAAAGCCGATTTCGGTTAGTCCGGGGGCCAGCAGCGGGTGGGTCGCGCCTTACCAGGGTAATTTAGGAAAGCGAGGGCCAGGCTGTACAGAGCAGGATCAGAACAAAGTTAACGTAGAAGCGTTTCAGCCTAATGGCCAGTATCCAGAGCGGCTAACTCGCAGGCTGTATGCGATCGTGCGTCAGGACAATGACCCCCAGCGAGCCAAACGCAAAGAGGCAGGAGAGGCTCTGATTAAGCTACTGCAAACTCAGCCAGGACAAGAACTAATCCGAGAAACAGGGTTTTATCCATTGCAGGCGGCGATCGCTTCGAGTTACCCGCAAGGGGTCGCTAACCTCTACCGGACTTCTGTAATCCTCAAAATGTAGGGGGTTGCTTTGTCTTTGTGGTAGGTGCCGACCCAGACTTGATAGCTGCCGGGGAGCCATTCTCCCTCGATTCCAGCATTTTTGTCCTGCAAATCGTCGTTGCACCAGACACCACCCGGCCCTTTGATGACGATCGTCGTGTCTTCAGAACTCTGCGTTTGAATCTTGAGATATTTGAAAGCGGCTTTTAGCTCGATCGTATGATTGGGGGCAGCATCCATAAAGCCCAAACAGCCACCCGTCGGAGAATCTGCCCGACCTGCAACCTCTTTGGCGGCAACTGATCCCCCTGTAATTCCCTTCAACTCTGTGGGGTCGGGGGAGAACTTGGGGCTAAGTGTGGCATTTTGAAACATCGGGGGACTTTGGGCTTGAGCAGGCATCGAGACGATCGCGCCTCCTATCATGGCTGAAGATACCAACACTGCCCATCTGCACTTTCGCTCGGAATGAATCTTAAGCATTGGTGTTTCTCGCGTTTGACGTGTCTGGTTCTCGAAGACGGTCTTTTTGGCAAGAGAGTTTCTCGTTGAGGGCAGAATTGTTAGGCTCTAAGAATCCTCAACTTCAATACTGAATTTTAGGCGATCGTCGCGGCCCTTTCGAGTCGAGAACGATCATATCCCTTCTGACTCAACAACAGCCAGGACTGCACCAAATCTGGCCCATGCATCGCACCCGTCAGCGCGGCTCTCAGCGATTTCATCACCACCCCTTTTTTGACGTTCTGTTCTTTAACCACCTGCTTGATGATTTCCTGAATGCTTTCGCTGGTCAGAGAAGTGGAGGAGAGTGTTTCATGGATGGACTTGAGGGCTGCCGCCGCACCTTCCTGCTTGAGTTGAGCGATCGCTTCTTCGTCAAATTCAATCTCGCTGACAAACAGATAGCGCGTCATCTCCACGGCTTCTTGCAGGCGAGACAAGCTGGCACCAATCAGACTCGTCGTTTGCTCTAACCAGGAACGATCTGCCGGATCAACTTCATACCCCGCTGCTTGCCAATAGGGAATCAGCAGATCGGTGAGCTTGTCCACAGGCATATTGTGCAGATATTGACTATTTAACCAATTAAGCTTGTCCCAATCGAATTTAGCGCCAGCTTTGTTAACGCGATCGAAGCTAAAGTCCGCTGCTGCCTCTTCCAACGTGAAGATTTCTTGAGTCGAATCTGGAGGCGACCAGCCCAGCAGCGTCATGTAGTTGACCAACCCCTCTGCGGTGTAGCCCATTTGCTGAAAGTCGTCGATCGAGGTAACGCCATCCCGTTTCGAGAGTTTTGCCCCAGCCGAGTTAAGAATCAGCGGCGTATGCCCAAATTCTGGAACGGTGGCTCCCAGCGCTTCATACAGCAAAATTTGTTTGGGCGTGTTGCCGATGTGGTCTTCTCCCCGAATCACGTGGCTAATCTGCATGTCAATGTCATCGACGACAACGACAAAGTTATAGAGCGGCTGCCCCACTTCGCTGCCTTCTGCTGCCCGCGCGATCACCATATCGCCGCCCAGATCGCGACCCTTCCAGGTGACTTTGCCGCGTACCATGTCGTTCCAGGAAATCTCGCGATCGTTCTCAATTTTGAACCGAATCACAGGCTTACGACCTTCTGCGACAAAAGCGGCTTCCTGTTCCGCTGTCAAATTGCGGTGACGGTTGTCGTATCGAGGCGCTTCTTTTTGCGCTTTTTGGGCTTCTCGCATCGCATCCAATTCTTCGGGCGTTTCGTAACTGCGGTAAGCCAGCCCTCTGTCTAAGAGCGTTTTGACCGCTTTCTCATACATCTCTAGCCGCTGCGATTGATAAAAGGGGCCTTCGTCCCAGGTCAGACCGAGCCACTGTAAGCCCTCCAAGATATTTTCGGTGAATTCAGGGCGCGATCGCTCCAGATCCGTATCTTCAATCCGCAGAATGAACTGCCCCCCCTGATGACGGGCAAAGAGCCAGTTAAACACAGCCGTTCGAGCGGTGCCAATGTGAAGCTTTCCGGTAGGACTGGGGGCAATACGAACACGAATCATAAGGAAAAGGGTAAAGGAAAAGGATAAAAAAGAAAAAGGATGAATTCTTTAAGACAACGAATGAATTTTACTTCATCCCTCATCCCTCATCCTTCATCCTTACTTCTTAACGGGACTGACGGGGCTCGAACCCGCAACTTCCGCCGTGACAGGGCGGTGCTCTAACCAATTGAACTACAGTCCCTCATTTCTGAGGTCGCAACCTTTCAGCGCGATCTCTATTGTGCCGATCGACCCTTCTTTTGTCAAACGTTTTGCGAAAGTTTTTTGAAACAAGGCGTTTTGGCGGGCGATCGGCACCAGCTAGCGAAACTGGATAGCTTCTAATTCACTACTTTTTACGATAGTCTGCATCGCGCCAGCAGAGCGGCAAGTCTTCGCCCGAAGGAAACAGCAGCGCTTCTTTGCGAAACGGAGTCGGGTCTTGCTCTTCTTGCCCTTCTTGAATCCGACCTTTGGTTTCGTCTTGAGCGGGGTTAAATAAAGATTCTAGATCTAAAATTTCAACCAGGTTGCCCGTTTGTTTTTCCTGCAAAAGCATGGAATTCTCCCATAAATTTTTGAGTACGCTACCAGAATGCGGCTTCACAAACGGCTTCTCATCTATCTGAAGGCAAGTTGGGCGATCGACTGAGGGATAATAGCGATCGAGCGTTGCACCCAAGCTTCATGCGAACTATTGCCGAAATCAATGACAAAATCGATCGCCATCAGGCCACTGTTCTCACCGTCGAAGCCCTGAAAGCGCGAGTTGCAGAAGTCGGCGTGACTCAAGCAGCCAAAGAAGTCGATGTTGTGACGACGGGCACCTTTGAGCCGATGGAGTCTTCTGGGGCAATTTTGAATCTGGGGCAGACTGATCCACCCATTAAGATCCGTCAGTGCTGGGTCGATGGCGTGTCGGCTTATGCAGGGTTTGGGGCGGTCGATCTGTATCTCGGTGCCTCTCAAATGGTGGAGTATTCGGGCATCGGAGACGGTTCGGACAATGAGGACTCACGAGATCGGGGCGGTGGGCATGTAATCGAGGATTTGATTGGGGGAAAGTCAGTGCATTTGCGGGCGATCGGGCAGGTGACAGACTGTTACCCTCGTGCCTCGTTTGAGACGACAATTACTCGCGAAACGATCAATCAGTTTTATCTATTCAATCCTCGTAATCTCTACCAGAATTTTATTGTTGGGGTGAATGGCGGCGATCGTCCTCTTTTCACTTATTTGGGCCCGCTACAACCTCGATTAGCGAATGCGGTTTACTCCAATCCAGGGGCGATTTCCCCGTTGCTAAATGATCCTGATTTGCAGCTAATCGGGATTGGTACGCGAATTTTCTTGGGAGGCGCGATCGGTTATGTGACCTGGGAAGGCACTCAGCACTTTCCGTTACAAAAACGACTGCCTAACCGCACGCCGATCGGGCCCGCTGCGACCTTGGCGCTGATTGGTGACGCAAAACAGATGGAGACTCGTTGGGTGAGAGGCTGCTATCTCAAAGGGTATGGCCCGTCGCTGATGTTGGGTGTAGGCGTGCCGCTGCCCGTTTTGACTGAGGAAGTGATTTTACGGTGTGCAGTGCAGGATCAGGATCTGGTGGCTCCGATCGTCGATTTTTCGATTCCTCGGCGGGTTCGTCCTACGTTCGGATTGGTCAGCTACGCTCAACTCAAATCTGGCAGAGTGGCGATCGACGGTAAATCCGTGCGAGTGGCCCCTTTATCGAGTATCCATCTAGCGCGACAGGTGGCGATCGAGCTAAAGCAGTGGATTGATGAAGGAAAATTTACGCTAACTGAAGCGGTTGCCCCAATTCCCAACGATCGCGCATTCATTCCCCAAGATTTGAGAGGTCGCTGATGTTTGCCAAAATCCGGGGCACCGAAATTTACTTCGATATTGAGGGGTCAGGACTGGTGCCCGACGGCTCTCGAATGCGAGAAAAACCAGTGGCGTTTCTGATTCACGGCGGGCCAGGGGCGGATCACACGTCCTACAAGCCAACTTTTTCCGCTTTGAGCCAGAAAATGCAGTTGGTGTACTTTGACCATCGAGGACAGGGACGATCGGCACGGGGCGACAAAACGACCTACACGCTGGATCACAACGTTGAAGACATGGAAGCTTTGCGTCAGTATTTGGGATTGGGCAAAATCGTCGTGATTGGCAGCTCCTATGGGGGAATGGTGGCTCTGACCTATGCCACTCGCTATCCTGAGAATGTGTCCCATTTGATTGCGATCGCCACCGTCCCCGATTTCCGATTTCTGCAACGAGCGCAAGAGATTTTGGCAGAACGAGGCACCGAAGAACAGCAAGCGATCGCTCAATTCCTCTGGAATGGCAACTTTGAAACGGAGGATCAGCTACGGGAATATTTTAAGGTGATGCGATCGATGTACTCGGTCACCTACGATCCCACTGACCAGACCGACCAGACAAAGAGTTGGAATCGCACCATTCTCTCGATCGATGCCATCAATGTCGCGTTCGGTGGATTTCTAAAAACCTACAGTGTTTTGGATGAATTGCCCAAAATTACGGCTCCAACCCTGATTATTGCTGGCCGACACGACTGGATCTGCCAGCCCGAATTTTCAGAAGAAATGGCTAAAGTGATTCCCAACGCTGACTTAAGAATTTTTGAAAACAGCGGTCACGCCATTCGAGCCGACGAGCCAGAAGCTTTACTGGATGCGATCGCAGGGTTCATCGTCTACAAAAAATAAGCCTGCAAAAAAATAATCAGGAATGGATCGAAATCCACCCCTGATCACTCAGCCAGACTGAAGACCTTTAAGCCTCTGTTGTGTTTGTGTCCCGCTTTTTAACAGGCTTTGGTAAAGGATCTTTGCGCGCAGGTGCGGGGGTAGACGGTGCCCCAGCGGTTGGTTTTGACGCACCTCCAGCCCGGTTAAACGGACGCGGTGACGCAAAATCTCGTCTCGGTCGATCGCCGCTCCCCCTGCTAAACGAAGATTTGGGCTTCTTCTTAGGCGGAATCATGCCGATCGGGGTTCCCTTCTCAATCACCAGCCCGTCACCCCGTCTGCGAACTTGCAGATCCCAAAAATAGCCAACGACCTTACCAGTCAGCGTTCCTTCAAGTTTGAGCTTGAAGCATTTGCTGCGGTTGCCGTCTTTTTTGCGAGGCGCTTGCTGAATCTTCACCACCAGAGAGTTTTCTTCGGGCGTGTGAAAAATCACTTCTCCACGAATCGAGAAATAGTCATCATCCGCTTCTGACGAAGGTTGGTAAACGATCGGGGGTTCTTCATCTTCTGAAGGTTCGCCGTCTCCCTCTTCCGCCTTGTTCAGCTTCTCTGGCTCCCAAACTCCGACGATTTGCGCGTGCAGATCTTCTTCTTTCTCGCGGGTGCGGGGATACACCACCCAGAGATGGTCTTGTTCTAAGTCCAGATGATTTCTCACCAGACTCATCACCCGACCCAATAGGACAGCCTGAATTTCGGTGCCATCGGTGGTGAACAGCGTCCCACGGGTAAACTGCTCTTCTGATGCGGTATAGCGACCTCGCAGGAGACCGATCGCTCGATACTGCATTGGCTCACTCGGTGCTGGGATGGGCTTGTGGCGCAATCCGTCATCTGGAGGCGCTTCTGGCGTTTCCTCTACAATGGGAGGCGGCGGAGTCGGCTCAGGCTCGATCGCTTTGGGTGGCATGACTGGTCTGGCCACCGGACGCATCAACGGGCGCTGGGGAGTCAGCGGGGCCGTGTCTGAGGAGTCTTCTGAGGAGCTAGATGGGGGCGATTCGGCAGGGTCTTTATGAGTCTCAGAAGAAGCATCGTTGAGGGGTTGCTCATCCAGGGGGGCCTGGGGGGATGCGGGAGACTTGGGAGGTTGGAGAGGACGGTTGGGCAGGGGACTCATAGGCTATCATCGTCACGGGCTGAGGGCAGAGTTGCATCAGTCAGCATATTGTACTAAATGCAGTCAGACTAAGAAGGAATCCGAAAGCTTTTTGCATTTCTATAAAAGATTATGGAATGCGCTTTTCAGAATTTCTGCTGGGGAGCCATCTCAGAGGTTGCCGAAAAGGTTGACCCACAGACTCATTCTTAGCATTTACGTTGGTCAGCATCAATAACGCTGTGTCTATGATACTGATTTCTGATGACTGACAAATCGACTCCAGGCAGACAATCTTAAGATTTCCCTGGTTCTCTGACGGATCAACAGACCCGGTTTGTATCAAGCCTCACAGTTAGAAGATTTCTATCGCCAAATCTATCCCAATGGAGGACACAGCATGGAGAAAATCTGTCTTGTGTGGCTCTGTTTCTCGATTGATCTGTTTCTCGATTGAGATGCGCGATCGCAGAGAGCAGACCTCTTTCTTTTAACCTGCTGCTTAAATGCTCGGCGGCTCATGTTAAGCCAGTTTGATGAAGTCTTTTAACTTCGTTGATTTGGGCAGAAGGTCGATTATTGGTCAAGCATTGACACGATTTGTAACCAGGAAATGAGTGCTCTACTGCTGTTTCTACTTTTTTAGCAAAACCCCTTGACTCTGACGTGACGTGAGGCTTTTAGGATGAACTCGTTCACAGTTAGAGCAAATCAAGGAGGAACAGGATGCAAACCACGGGGTTGAAAGTGGGCGATTTAGCAAAACAAACAGGAGTCTCTGTTCGGACGTTGCACTACTACGATGAAATCGGTTTATTGTCGCCTTCTCATCGTACCGAAACAGGTTATCGACTGTATGACGAAGCGGACATTATTCGATTGCAGCAAATTGTGTCGCTGCGGCAGGTTGGGTTCTCTTTAGAGGACATTCGATCGTGTTTGGATCAGCCTGATTCTTCACTTGATCACATTATTCAGTTACATCTCACTCGTCTGCGCGAACAAATTGATTTATCTCATCGATTGCTCACCCGATTGGAAGCGATCGCACAGACCCTAAACTCAGCAGAATCTGTTTCTGTCACGACTTTAATTCAAACCATTGAGGCTATTTCTATGTTGGAAAAGTACTACACGCCAGAACAATTAGAAACGCTCAAGCAACGTCAGGAGTTGGTGGGTGAGGAGAGAATTCGTCAAGTGGAACTAGAATGGCAGGAACTGCTGGAGCAGGTTCGCACTGAGATGGAAAAGGGCACCGATCCAACTAGCGAGTCAGTGTTAAGGTTGGCTCGACAATCACTCGCGTTGATTCATGAATTTACAGGCGGGGATGCAGGAATTGAACGATCACTGCACACGATGTATCAGCAAGAAGGAGCGGACGTTGCCAGTCGGGGGGTTGTTAATTCGGCTACCTCTGAATATTTGAGTAGAGCGGTGGCAGCTCTAGAAGGATCAGAATCGTGAGCTTCTACGATGGGTGAGAGGGGCACCAGTCTCTCGTATCACTTCCAGGGTGTCAAGGTGTAAAGAAAAAAGTTAGATAGGGGACTTGGACAGGGGACTTGAACAGGGAACTTTAGACAGAAGACTTTGGACAGGGGACTTTAGACGGGGGGCTTCTGACTCTGGGCAGTTGTCTGGTGGGGTTGACTAGAATGGGGGCTAGAGGGTCTGGGCATTTTCAGTTCTTTCACGGCTTAATCTTTGTTTCAGGATGCGATCGATGCAAATTCCTTTTGTTGGTAAAGATAAAAAGCTCCCTCGATGGCTGCTGGGGTTGATGGTGGCTGGGGTGATTGCGATCCCGGCGGGTACTTATTGGGCTTCGCGCAAGGCGGCTCCGCAGGCAGATATCAAGACGCTGACGACCCCGGTGAAGTCTGAAACCTTGACGATGCGAATTACGGCCAGTGGCACGATCGCGCCCGTTCAGACTGTCAATCTCAGCCCCAAAACACCCAGCCGCATTGCAGAATTGTATGTCGAGCAGGGCGATCGGGTAGAGGCGGGTCAAGTGATTGCTCGGATGGAAAACAACGAACTGCAAGCCCAGCGCGCTCAGGCAGTTGCCAGCCTCGAAGAAGCCCAACAGCGGCTCAATCAGCTAAAAGTTGGGACTCGTGTCGAAGAGATTCGTCAATCAGAGTCAGAAGTGACCCGTGCCCAGGGTGAGATCAACCGCGTCCAGGGGCAGATTGCCGATGCTCAATCGCAGTTAGAATTCGCTCGAACCCAGACTCGACGGCAGAGAGAACTGGCCAACCAGGGAGCGATCGCCGCCAACTCGCTCGACGAATTTCTTCGCAAAGAACGTAGCGCCCAGGAAGCTTTAAACCAAGTTCGCGCCCAGCTAAGTCAGTCTCAAGCTCAATACAGTCAGGCGGTGCAGCAGCTTGCTCAAAAACGCAACGGGGCGACTCGTGAGGAGATTGGTCAGGCGGAGGCGAGAGTAGCGGCTGCGGTGGCTCAGGTCAAGCAGATCGATTCTAATTTGGCGGATACGGTGATTCGTGCGCCTTTTGCAGGGCAGATTACGCAACGCTACGCCAGTGTGGGAGCCTTTGTTACCCCGACGACTTCTGCTTCGGCGACCTCTTCGGCGACTTCAACGTCGATCGTCGCTCTCGCCACTGAGTTAGAAGTGTTGGCTAAGGTACCCGAAGTGGATATTGGCAACATTAAGCAGGGTCAGTCGGTTGAGGTGAGAGTAGACGCTTTTCGGCAGGAAGTCTTTAAGGGGCGAGTTCGTTTGATTGCGCCCGAAGCGGTCGTTGATCGCGATGTCACCTCGTTTCAAGTGCGGATTCAGTTACTTTCGGGGCAAAACAAGCTGCGATCGGGGATGAATGCCGATTTAAGTTTCTTAGGTAACCAATTAAACAATGCCTTGATGGTGCCAACGGTCGCAGTCGTCACCCGCCAAGGGCAAACGGGCGTACTCGTCCCAGGAGCAAAAAATCAACCAGAATTTAAGGAAGTTACGATCGGCACAAGCATGGGAAATCAAACCCAAATTACCGAAGGATTGAATGCAGGCGATCAGGTTTTTGTACAGCTTCCCGAAGGGCAAAAACTACAAACAATCATTGACGGCGACACCAACAAATAGGACAGCAGAAACATATGGCAATGGACTGGCTTGAAAGTGGAAAAATGGCAGTCAAAACGCTCACTGCGAATAAACTGCGAAGTAGCTTAACCATGCTGGGAATGATCATCGGCAACGCTTCGGTGATTGCTATGATCGGTATTGGACAAGGGGCACAGCGACTCGCTTCTGAACAGTTTGAGTCATTGGGGCCGAACGTTCTTTTTGTTACGCCGGGGTCAGGTCAGGCCAGACAGAGAACGACTAACTTGCCGAGAACGCTGGTCTGGGGAGATGCCATTGCGATCGCCACTCAAGTCCCTTCGGTCAAAGAAGTCGCGGCTCAAAGACAGTCTCAACAGCCGATCGTGTATGGGGGACGCAACCGCAGTTCTTTAGTCGTGGGAACGACCCCAGAATTTCTCTCAGTCCGCGATTTTGATGTGGCTAAAGGACGGTTTTTGACCAATGCCGATCTCGATCGCAGTACCAAGGTTGCTGTTTTGGGGCCTGAGTTAGCGGCGGATTATTTTGGCACCAAAGACCCGATCGGACAGCGGATACGAATCCGCAACATTAGTTTTGAAGTGATTGGAGTGATGCAGGCGAAGGGGTCATTTTTGGGCAGCAATCAGGATGACGCGGTTTACATTCCCTTGACGACGACAGCTAATCTGCTGACCGGACGCACTTCACCCTATGGACTGGATCTCACCTTTGTTTCGGTATCTGCCAAAGATGAAGCAAGTGTCCAGGCGGCCGAATTCCAAATTACAAACCTGCTGCGCCTGAGACACAAAATCGTCAACGAAGACGATTTCACCGTCCAGACTCAAAAAGACATCCTTCGCATCGTCGGCACGATTACTGGAGGCCTCACCGCAATGCTGGCCGCGATCGCCGGAATCTCGCTCCTCGTCGGCGGCATCGGCATCATGAACATTATGCTGGTTTCTGTCACCGAAAGAACCCAAGAAATCGGCTTAAGAAAAGCGATCGGAGCCACCGAACAGGATGTTCTCGTCCAATTCATGATCGAAGCTGTTCTCTTATCAGCCGCAGGTGGCCTCATTGGCACCGCTGTCGGAGTGAGTGGAATTCTCCTCGTTTCTGCGTTCAGTCCCCTACAGGCAGGTGTCGCACCGATGGCGATCGCCCTAGCCGTAAGTGTATCCGGCACGATCGGACTCGTCTTTGGAGTCATTCCCGCCCGCCAAGCCGCAAAACTCGACCCGATCGTCGCCCTCCGCAGTGCCTAACTCTGTCATCCTCCAAATAAAACGCGAGACCTCAACTCCCACCAACCAATTCTTTCATCCCTCATCCTTCATCCCTCATCCCTCCCCATGCCCCAACCTGTGATCATCCGACTCGAAGAAGTCACCAAAGTCTACGGCTCTGGCGAGACTGAAGTTCATGCTCTGGCGGGTGTGGATCTGATTGTCGAACAGGGCGAATATTGCGCCATCATGGGCGCTTCTGGATCGGGCAAATCAACGATGATGAATATTATTGGCTGTCTTGATCGCCCCACTGCCGGACGCTACTACTTAGACGGGGTAGACGTTTCGGGACTTCAGGACAAAGATCTGGCGCACGTTCGCAATCTCAAACTGGGCTTTGTGTTTCAGCAGTTTCATCTATTGCCGCAGTTGAGTGCGCTCGAAAACGTCATGCTGCCGATGGTCTATGCCAGCGTTCCGTCGGAGGAGCGGCACAACCGGGCGAAAGAGGCGCTGATTAAAGTGGGGCTAGAAAATCGGCTGGCCAATCGTCCCAATCAATTGTCAGGCGGACAACAACAACGGGTAGCGATCGCGCGGGCTATTGTCAATCGTCCCGTTCTTTTGCTGGCAGATGAGCCGACGGGCGCGTTAGATTCTGGAACCACCAAAGAAATTCTCAGCATCTTCACCGAACTGAATGCGAGTGGCATGACCGTCGTGATGGTGACGCACGAACCGGATGTGGCCCGCTGTACTCGCCGGGTCATCTGGTTCAAAGATGGGCAGGTCATAAAGTCTTATCTCGCGCCTGAAGAGTTGGGCACGGTGACGGCCGCCTGATGACCTCAGTGTGATTTTTTAGTCATTCATACTAGGTCGCGATCGGACTAAGCTCGTATTCTCTGGTCATCAGAATGTTGAGCAGCTCTCGTCACAATACTCTTAGTTGAAGCGAGTAAAAGCAGTTTAGCGCAAATTGTGCCTGACAATACACTAGGTACTGAACGCTCTGTGGTCACACCGGATGTCACGATACGAAGAATCAGCAGCGGGAGCTTGGCTGTTGCCGAAGGCATTCTAGCATTCACACTTTATTGACTACTCTCGCGAAGGAATAGAAACGAATTGTGAATGCTAAAACGCCTGCTGGGAGAAGGTTACATCGTTTTTTAGCAATTTTACTTCTTCTAAAGTGGCATAAGAGGGATAGCGCTTTGAAGTTAAATATTTTGTCGAACGAGGGCTAATTGCAGGACACTTCACCGGCTTTGGGCGTGGCATCTGGGTAGAAGGTGACGATCGCTCGATTTGTTTTGACAAACACCGCTTTAAAGGGTGGAGCCGCATTATCGCGCACGGTAAGTAGACAAGCTTGCTGACCCCTGTTTCTGAAAGCTTTGAAAGCCTGGGTCGCGTCGGTCAAAATCTCTTGAGCATTGCTCACATAGGAGTAGCCTTTTTTAGTATCTCTGGTGACAATGCGATCGCCCTGTCTCACCTCGACCCCCAGGGTATAAATTCCGCCCTCCATCACCTCTTCGGCTCTAGAATTATTGGGCAATCGTCCAGCAATGCCTTGAGTTTGTAGCTGCAAATATCTGCCCGCAAAATGCAGTCCACCAATCTGCCGCGCGCCTTTGATTTGTCCACAAAAGATATGCTCAAATCCACTTCTGTCTGACCAGACGGTGATCAAGTCGTCGCGAAACTGCTGATCGCTGCTGCGTCCCGGAAACAACTCGCCGCCCACCGATCGCTTCACACTTCTCACCACATCCGGAGACTCGGCAAACAATCGTCTCAGGCTGACCGTGTTAACTTTGCTGCCAAAGGCTCCGCAAGTCTGCAACACTTTCTGATCAAAGGCATTCAAACTAGGCGGATTGGGCGTAATATCAACTCGCTGATTTCTAGGAATGCCAACCGCAACGGGATTGTTAACTTGATCAAAAAAGGGCAATAGTTTTGAATTAGACTGAGAACGCTGTTTGGAATAACTCTGATAATCTGTCTGGGAAACTTGAGCGATCGCTTGTTGAATCAGTGATGGAACCGTTCCTAACAACAGCAGCGAGAATCCACCAACACAACTTTTTAACAACCTGGACATAAATGAGATTCTCATAACGACAATGTAAGCCAAAACACGAGAGAAACGGTCTGAATACTCCTGTGACGTGATTGCGCCTCTAGAGAGTTCCCGGTTAGATGAGAATAAAATGAATTTTATAGATGTAAAAAATTACGTAGAAAAGTCGCGATCGTGACTCGCTGCTTGATTTTCATCGCTTCATAACCCTAAAGTGCATTAGACTAAGGGCATTCATCGCTTTGAGTGGGTGGGGAGGCTTCAGGATTGGGTTTGATTCGATCCTGATGGGTCGATCGCAGTGTTGAAAACAGTTCTATTCCCTACAGCGCACGACTGCCATGCGTAACAGATTCCCGTTTGGATTAATTCTGCTTCTCAGCCTTGTCTATATCGGGTTTGGTGACCAGTTTCTACCCTTCTCGCTCGGTCGCTACAGCTTTCAGGCACGCAGTTCGCTCAATCAAATCATGGTGGGGGCGTTTCCGAGTTGGCGACCTAAAGCAGATCCCCAACAGCGCACTCAGGAAGCCGTCAAGCAAACTGAGAAGGGAGAGCAAAAAACGAATTAGATTTGAGGTTTGAGTTAAAGCGTTGAGTTGTCGGTTGAGGCATTGTCTAAACTTTTGGCGATCGCCCTCACTCAAACCCTTTTCACTCAAACCTCAGCCTTTTCTAAACCTTTTTCAACCAGCTAAACATGGCGCGCAGGTCTTTGCCGACTTCTTCGATCGGGTGTTCTGCTTCCCGACGGCGCATGGCGTTGAATCCTGGTTTGCCTGCCTGATTTTCGAGGACAAACTCGCGCGCAAATTGTCCGGTTTGAATCTCAGACAAAATCTTTCGCATTTCCAAGCGCGTCGCATCGGTGACAATCCGCGGCCCGCGAGTCAGATCGCCATACTCTGCTGTATTGGAAATGCTGTCGCGCATCGTAGCCAGTCCGCCTTCGACGATCAGATCGACAATCAGCTTGACTTCGTGCAGACACTCAAAGTAAGCCAGTTCGGGCTGATAACCTGCTTCGACCAGGGTTTCAAACCCGGCTTTGATCAACGCACTCAACCCGCCGCACAGCACCACTTGTTCGCCAAACAGATCCGTCTCGGTTTCTTCGCGGAATGTGGTTTCAAGAACGCCGCCTCTGGTGCCCCCGATGCCCTTGGCGTAAGCCATTGCCCGATCGCGGGCCTGTCCTGACGCATCTTGATAAACCGCAAACAGCGCAGGCACACCTTGACCTTGCTCATAGGTACGCCGCACGAGATGACCGGGGCCTTTGGGCGCAACCATCACCACATCGACATTGGACGGAGGCACGATTTGGGCGTAATTGATGTTAAAGCCGTGGGCAAACGCCAACACGTTTCCTTCGCTGAGATTGGGTTCGATTTCCTGGGTGTAGACCGATCGCTGCACTTCGTCGGGGAGCAAAATCATGATAAAGTCGGCGGCTTTGGTGGCATCGGCCACACTATGAACCGTCAGCCCCGCATCTTTGGCTTTGATTGCAGACTTGCTGCCAGGATACAGTCCGATAATCACGTTGAGACCGCTGTCTTTGAGGTTGAGGGCGTGGGCGTGACCTTGAGAACCGTAACCGATGATGGCGATCGTTTTTCCAGCGAGTAAATCGAGATTGGCATCCGCGTCGTAATACATCCGCGCCATGAGAAAGTCTCCTTGCAGCAAGTCTTGATGGGTTATCAGAACTCTCAATTTTATCAGAAGGAAGCCACAAAAATTGGATGGTGTCCGGCGTGTCGAGAATTCTGTTGTACAGTATCTTCGTCATTCTTTTATGGAGGCGATCGAGTCGATGTCTACCCCTCACACTTCACCGTCCCCTTCTTTTTTGCGATCGCTGGCTCGATTTTTTGGCGAATATTTTATCTACTTGCTGCCGTCAGCGTTCATCATTTACTTAGTTTTAGAGTCTTATCAAATTGATTTTCGTCCCTATTACATTGCAGGTAAATCAATTTTATTTGGACTTGATCCTTATCTAAATCATGTGAATGACCACCCAGAATTTTATACCCCTGTCAATGCAAATATTTCTCCAGGTTCAGGCTTTATTTATCCCCCATTTGCATCGCTATTATTTGCGCCTTTTGCAATGCTGCGTTACGCAAACGCCAAACTGTATTACAGCATCTTTATTTTGATTCTATTGTGGTTGTTATTGTTTGAGTTAGTCAGATATAGCCAATTTGAAACAAAAGGTGAAACGCTGCTGTTTGTGATGGCTAGTTTTCCAGTATTTGCCAACTTTGAGCGAGGACAAATTGATATTCTGGTTTGTTATCTGACGATCCTCTCGTTTCTCACTTATCAACGTCGTCAACCTCAAGTAATTTCTGGATTTCTCTTAGCGCTGGGCTGCTGTATCAAGCTGTTTCCTGGGATTGCCGTTCTCTACTACCTGTACAAGCGAGAATATAAGCTAATTGCTTACACGTTTGGGTTTATTGGGTTTTTATTTTTATCACCGATCGCTTACTTTGGCCCGGCGATCTACACCAGCTACGTTAAACGAATTTTGCCTCAGTTTTTTGGCGCTCTATCGAGTCCAGTTCCGATCAGTACGCATGGTCAGGCAGTTGTCGATCGCGTGGTCAAATCTTTCGACAGCAATGGATTAAGAGCAACCCATGATTTTGTTCACGGCTACATGAATCCCTTCTTGAGAAATAATCTGGTCGGTGCGGTGATTGTGGGAGCGATCGCGTTTTCAGTGCTGCTTTATTATCTGCGTCGTAGCCCAGTTGAACATCAGTTTTTCTCGGTGATGAATTCGATTTATCTATTCAATCCGCAAACCTGGATTATGGGCCTAGTCTGGTATATTCCTCTGTTTGTTTATCTATTTGGAAAAGCCAATCATTTGGGCAAGTTTGTATTAGTTTTGCCGCTGATGATGCCGCCTTTTACAAATACTAATGGAATGTTAGCGTATGCAATTACGCTTGCCTTTGCCATTCCCAAATCTCGCGATCGTCTGATTAAGGGACATGAGCTTTTACAGAATGCTTAAGAATGAATGTTCCACACCAGTCAAAGAAAGTTTAAAGTCATATTGGTTTGATTAAGCCTCTTCGCCCCGGTGTTTAGCGCTTCTGCCCCCCAACCTACAATCGGGGACTTTAAAGAGATTTCTGATTCAAAGTCCCTCACTTGTGGGGGATCTAGGGGGCTGCTAAGAACTGCAACCGTAGCCCAAAATTATGTTGAGTTCACGTTAATTAAAGCGTCTGCAAACTATCGACTAAGGCTGAAATGGCACTCGGAACTTGACTAGCCGCCGTTTGAGTCGCGGCAATCAAAATCATCGCCACATCGGTTGGTAGCTGACGAACTAGAATCGTGCCGCCGATCGGTTGACTTTTTCCGGCGATCGTCAGGCTCCCTGTCCAATCGAGCTTGATGCCCCCTGGAATCGCTTGCCACTGACCCGGCTGAAATCCTTCTCCTTGCTGAAATGCCGTCTGAGCAATCTTGACCAGCGCATCGTTATCCGTTCCTTGTAGGGCGAGTTGTCCCTGGGATCGCACCAAAACCGTATACGCCAAACTGCCGTCGGGCGACTCGATCAGCACCGATCCCGCCAAAGGACTGACTTTATAATTTTGCAAAATCCCAATCTTAAAGCGGCC
The DNA here is from genome assembly GCF_052939495.1 of Phormidesmis sp. 146-12. Classification (NCBI taxonomy): domain Bacteria; kingdom Bacillati; phylum Cyanobacteriota; class Cyanophyceae; order Leptolyngbyales; family Leptolyngbyaceae; genus Phormidesmis; species Phormidesmis sp. 146-12. Next base: position 45,962 of record NZ_JBJPHS010000014.1, read on the forward strand.
TTCCGGGTCTTTATATTCACCACTCACGGGCAAAGGTGGCGCAGTCGAAGCGGGAGACACCGGAGCGACCCCTTGCGGGTAACTCGGAGAGAGCGGACTGGGAGCCGCCAGCGGCGAAGTGGGCAGTGGGGGAACAGGAACACCTGGCGCAGTGGGAGAAATCGTCGGTAAAGGAGCCACCGGAACGGCCGTCGGCGGCACTGCGGGAGAAGCGGGAAGTGATGGAGAAGCGGTGGGCGGTTCAGCTTGGGCCCGACTCAATCCTGTCCAATTGTTTTGAATAAGCGTCGCGGCAACCAATAGGGCGATCGCCACTCCCATCCACCAGTTTCGCTGCCATCTCATCGCTCGTCTGCTCCTATCGACCTAAAATTGAGGGATTGTTTGATCCAAAAACACCAGCAACGCATCCGATCATCAAGGTTGCGAGAGTTGCTGCCCAGAGAGCTTTCCAGCCCAATTCGCTCAGGTCTTTGCGGCGAGACGGAATCAGACTAACAAAGCCGCCGACAAAGATTCCGACCGAGGGCAAATGGGCAAAGCCACACAGCGCGTAGCTGACGATCAACAGAGAGCGATCGCTGATTGCTCCTCGATCACTCAACAGCGCCAATTGCTGATAGACAGGCACTTCTGTTTCCAGCAACCGCCGCCCGATCAGAACCGAAGCCTGCCACAATTCCGCCCAGTTTAACGAAACGCCCGTCAAAAAAGTCAGCGGCAAAAACAGCGCCCCCATAATATTTTGCAGCGTCACGACTTCAAAAATCAGACCCAGACGACGCAAAAAGAGATTGCTGCTTTGGGCGAGAGAAGCCAGGTTGCCAAAAAACAAATTTACCAGGGCGACCAGTCCCAGAACCGCGATCAGAAGGGCCGCAATGGCGATCGCCAGTTTCACCCCATCCATTGCCCCGGTGATCACGCTTTCCATTGCATTCGATTCGGGCGCGTCCTTCGGTTCTTCTGGCAAGCTGCCCAGGGTTTTAGGCGTTTCTGTTTCGGGCACCAGCAGTTTAGAAATGACAAAGCAAGCCGGAATCGCCATAATCGAGGCAGAAACCAGGTGCCCTGTAATGTTGGGAAAAACGGGGCGAAGTAGCTGGGCGTAGAGGGCGAGAACCGTTGAAGCAGCGCTTCCGTAGCAGGAGGCAAGAACGGCACAAAGTTCACTCCGAGTCATGTCTGCCAAAAAGGGACGCACCACCAGGGCGGACTCAATGCCCACAAAAATGTTTGTAGCTCCGCTCAACGCCTCTGCGCCACTGAGATTCATCGTTCGGCGAAAGAGTTTGGCAAACAGACCAACGATCGGCTGAATTAGCCTCAAATAATAAAACAGTGACATCAGGGCGGAAAAGAAAATCACCGACGGCAACGCGCGAAAGGCAAACACATAGCCCAAATTTAAACTATCGGGGCTGAGGCGATCGCCCGCAACCGGAATATAAGGCGGCGTGACCGCACGAGCAATCCAGCGACCTGCCAACACGGGCCCCGGTACGGTAGAAGCGTCTGGGACTAATAAGGAACCAAAAATAAACCGAGCGCCCGCCTCCGTCGCATCCAAAACGGCGTTGACGTTGGTGCTAATAATCTGAACGATCGTGCGCGTCACCGGAAACGAAAACACCAGCAGGCCCAACACCAATTGCAGCGCAATCCCCCAAATTACGACCTTCCAGGGAATCACACGGCGGTTTTCGGAGCCGAGCCAAGCGATCCCACAGAGGGCAAAAATCCCGACAAAGGACAAAAGATTTAGCCAGGTCATTTTATCGATATCGACCGATCACATCGTTGAATCTGATTCTCAGCAAGTCTATCAGCATTCGGATCGAGTCTTGCACAAGATTCACGGTTGAGTGTTTTGTTTGATGCTGGTCTGACACCTTCGCGGGGATTTCGACGATCGTATACCCCCACTTTTTCGCCAAATAAAGTAGCTCTGCATCAAACGAAAAGCCTGTTAATGCTTGTTTAGCAAACAATGTTTTAGCCGCATGTTTCTGAAATCCCTTTAAACCTGCTTGCATATCTCAATATTGAAGATTCAGCACTTTGCGAGACAAAAAGTTATAAACTTGACCTGCAATTTTATGGCTCCATTTCAAGTCTTTTTTCAAGTCTTTATTGTTGCTCACTAACCCTCGACAACCGATCGCTACTTCTGCATTTTGCAGCTTTCTAACTAACCGATCTAACTGATCGAGTGAATAAGCTAAATTACCATCCAAAAAGCAAATATAGTCACTTTGAGCATCGTCAACTCCTCGACTAATCGCGTGTCCTTTTCCAGCACGAGGACGATCAGAAAGTAGCTGAATCTGTCGGGTTTTGGCTAAATGAATTCCAAAAGAAATGATGCACTTGGCACGATCGCTCGACCCGTCATCCACAAAAATAAATTTATAGTTCGGATGCGTTTTCAAATAGCCCAAAATTAGATGCAACGTATCCTGAATACAGGCTTCTTCGTTATAAACAGGCAAAATGACAGAAACAGGTGATTTATTCTTTAACTCGGAGTCCAAATCTTGAGATTCTGATTCACTCGATCGGTGGCGAATTACAATCCAGGTAGACCCAAGCAGAACGGTGAGATGACAGGACAAAAAATGATCAAATGGTTCAATCAGCGCCCCTGGTTACTGTTGCCATTTTTGGGGCTAATTCCATTAGCAGGATATGCGCTCAATCACACGCCACAGTCTGAGCCAAGTCCAGTTGCAGAAAGTCGTCCCAGTCCCGTTGCTTCGAGTGACCCGCAGGTCGTGCCCCCTCGTCCTTCCGCTTCCCCGACTCCTGCGCCCAAACCTACCAAATCGCCCTCTGCCAAAGCTACTCCGACGCTTACGCCCGTCAATCCTGCGGCGCTGACCAAAGAAGAAATCGCCCTCAACCAAAAAGCCAAAGCAGAATTTGCAGCCCTGCGCGGCACTGTGGATTCGTTTATTGAAATGCAGGTGTCGATCAGCAATGGGAATGCTTCGACGATCGCCTCCAATGCGGGTGCTACGATTCTGGATGAAAAAGGACGATCGCTGCACACCTTAGCCCCAGGGACAAACTATCCAGCCCAGTTAGCAGGCAGCGGGATTGCGGTAGGCGATCGCCAACTCCCGGCGGTTGTTTGGGTAGAACCTGATCCGAGGGGAGTTTTGTATTTGGGCGATCGCCCTTATCACGGCAAGTTTTTGTTAGTCTCTCAAGCAGGTCGGCTGCGGGTGATCAATTATGTGAATCTCCGCCAATATCTGCACAGCGTTGTGGGCAGTGAAGTGTCACCGAGTTGGCCAATGCAGGCGCTCAAAGCTCAGTCGGTAGCGGCGCGTTCTTATGCGTTGACGTATTATTTTAGACCCGCCAATGCGCTCTATCACATGGGGTCAGACGAGTATTTTCAAGTTTATAGCGGCATCAAGACCGAAGCCGATACAACCCGCAAGGCGGTCGATCAGACAGCAGGCGAGTTCGTCAGCTATCGGGGGGGCATTGTCGAGTCACTTTATGCTGCGTCAGACGACATTGTTGCAGAAGCCTTTCGCGGGAAGGGAATGAGCCAATTAGGAGCCTTAAGCCTCGCCGAAAAAGGCTATTCTTACAAACAGATTTTGTCTAATTACTATCCCAAAACCGGGGTCGCTCGTATCGAAGAAGATCGCGAATAAGCAGTTGCAACCATTCCCAACCTCATCGATCGGATCAACCCAAAGATGATGTGGATTATCTAGATAACGTTCCGGTTGAGCGGCTACCGATAACTTCTGCCACAAATCAACTAACCTTCCAGTCCGCTCTAACCGGGTTGTTATGCCGCCGTTGCTTTTACCAAGTCTTAGGGCAACGGAATGCCTGCTGAACGAATAGCTAACTTGACCACCCCTTTAACCACATCGCTCACTGTTGCATCACCTAGAGATTGCCCCCACTTTATCAACTTGTCTTTTATTTTTGGATTACTCTCAGCTTTAGTTGCAATATCTTGCGCCACCTGATCTCGAGCAACATCAACTGTTACCCCCGTTTTTTGCAACTGCTCAATTAAGTCTTGAATTTGAACTGCTGCTTGAACCAAGTCATGGTTCATATCGATATAATCGCCCTGCACATTAGTTCCACTATTGGTCTCAATGAAACTCCTGATAGTAGAGTTACGCATGTCATATTTAGGAGCCTGTGACATAACTTTTAGAACCTCAGTAATACGGTAAGCGATCCAAGAAACAATACTAACACTTAGTAAGTCTTTCCAGTTTCCGATAAATAAGTTCCAAGTTAAAGAGGATAAGTTAAATCTTACTGAAACTCGTTCATTAAAAATATCTTTTTGTTGGAGATATGGTGTTTCAAGTTCAGGAATTGGAAATTCAACACGAGCCTGCAACGTTAATAAATTATCACCAACTTTCAAAGGTGTAACTTCCCAAATCCATTCTGCAACCTCTCCTAGAACAAGGAACTGCTTTCCAGTATGAATTTGGAAGATCTTAAAACTTTCGGGATCAGCAATTAACCTCATTTCAACACTTCTCGGATCATAGTGAATTTCGTGATTTGAATTCACTAGCTTTTCCCCCAATTTTTGAGATTTGGCGAGCATATCTTCGTCAATTCTGGGAGAGGCAACTGCTCGAATAACTTCCTTAATTCCAACTTGCATCTCGCCAGGAATATTGTGAAAAACCTGTGTAGTTGGTGAACTATCTACTGACCGCGAGATAATCTTTGAAAGGAATATAATAGACTCTGATGGAGATGAAAGTACTGAAGTGATGGAACCGATAATGCTAATAAGAGCATCGGGAACTGACGATTTGTCACGTTTTATAACCCCTGTGATGTTTGTACCATGTTGGCTATGTAGATCGATCTCATCACTATACACAGATGGCTTGAAGATGACTAGGACTAATAAGGCTACTACAAAAATAATAAAGATAACTTTAGCAGCAAAATTGAAAAAGCTAGCTGCAATTGCCAGCGCTCTTGTAGAGTTAGAGATTCTAAGGCAAGCAACCGTTATTACAATTAATGCAATAGCAATAGAGGTATACCAGTTAATAAACATTGAAAACTATACAAATAGATTTTTTATCGACATAAAAACACCTTACTTATTTAAAAATGAAGATTGACGAGTTGGGGTTCTCCAAAAGTAAACACTTAATGCTATTAACTTCAAGTCATGCCAAGAATCTCATGTCATCCCCATTGATTGCCCAGCGGCATAACAATTTAATTCATAAGCCTTGATCTAAACAGACCTACTGAGGCTTGGGAGGCGTTTTAGAGGGGCCAAAGTAGGCTTTGTAGACCTCATGAGCGATCGGCACCGCTGATTCTGCCCCATAGCCGCCATTTTCGACCACCACTGCGATCGCGATCTGAGGATCGTTGACTGGCCCATACCCGACATATAGCGCATTGTCACGCTGCCCCAAGACTTCTGCCGTTCCGGTTTTGCCAGCCGTCAGCGGAATCGAGCCATCATTTAACTGTTTGCCCGTGCCCTGCTGCACTACGGCGGTTAATCCCTGTCGAATCACGGCGATCGCTCCCGGACTCAGGCCTGTCGCTTCTCGCTGCATCGCGGGTAAGTTGGTTTGATCCGCCAAAAGATGAGGCTTGATCCGCCAGCCGCCGTTTGCGATCGACGACACCATCACCGCCATTTCTAACGGAGTCACCTGCACCACGCCCTGCCCGATCGACATACTCACCGTGTCACCGGGATACCACTCTTCGCCAAACAGTTTTTTCTTTTGCTCAGGAGTGGGAATGAGTCCGTGATTGCCTCCATCTAAGCCCATTGTAGAAGTCTCGCCTCCAATGCCCAAACGGTGCCCCCATTTCGAGATTTCTTCGGGGCCAGCAGCGATCCCAACCTGATAAAAGAAAGTGTTGCTGCTAAAGGCAAAGGCTTCTGGAAAGCCAATCACTCCATATCCACTGCCGCCGTGTTCATGAAAGGAAATGCCACCAATGTTGATCGACCCAAAAGTCGCCAGCGTCGAGTCAGGAGAAAACTTGCCAGACTGCATCCCCGCCGCAGCCGTCACAACTTTAAAGGTACTCCCAGGGGGATAGCCTTGCAGGGCCCGATTCAAAAAGGGATGATCCTGGCTTTGCAGCGTCTCCCATTCCTTACCAGAGATTTTGCGCGTAAAGAGATTGGGATCAAACGTGGGAGCACTGGCCATCGTCAAGACGGCTCCCGTTTTCACATCCAAGACGACGACCGCCCCGCGACGATTGTTGAGTGCTTTTTCGGCGGCCTGCTGCATCTTGAGATCGAGCGTCAACCGCAGATTAGTCCCGGCGATCGGCTGCTGTTTGCCCAACATTCTTAGCTCTTTGCCAATGGAGTCTACTTCGATCAGGCGATTGCCCCAGGTACCCCGCAGGGTTGCGTCTGCAATCCGCTCAATGCCCATCTGCCCCACCAACATCCCCATCGGAAATTCGGGGTGCGCTTTGAGATCGTCTGCGGTGGCTTCTCCGATATAGCCCAACACATGGGCCGCCAGACTGCCATTAGGATAGCTGCGATTGGATTCTGCCTGAATTTCGAGACCTGGAATGTCGCCGCCTTCTTGCAGGGCAATAAATTGGGGGGGAGTCAGCTTGCGATAGATCCGGACGGGAACGGCCGATCGATACCCCACCTTTTCCAGCTTTTTGAGAATTTCTTCTTTGGGCAGGTCGAGAGTTTTGCTCAGGCGATCGGCGGTCTGCTGCCATTGGGCCTGAGTTTGCTCACGCGGGTAGAGGTAGATTGCTCTTGATAGCTCGTTTGCGGCCAGAGGATTGCCCTTGCGATCGAGAACGTTGCCGCGATCGGCCACCAGCGGAGAGGGACGAATGCGGTTTTGTTCGGCGAGTTGGCGATTATGTTTGCCCTGAACAATTTGAAGCTGGGCGAGTCGAAACAAACAAACACTGATCAAACTTGTCGCCACCATCAGCAGCACAATGGATCGGTGAGAGCGCTGTGATCGGGTTTGGTTGACCCAAGAGGTAGATGCAAAAGAGAGTCCACTAGCCATCGTCTATCCAAGCTTTCCTATGCTGAAATATGAATTTGAAACCGGGGTGAAACTTTAAAAGAGACCCTAATGTTTGAGAGAAGTTTCTGTCTGTAATGCTGTACGGTTGTTGGGTTTATAATCCTGTCTCATCCAAAGATTTGAAGACTTTTTACCTGACTATCTGAGAGCGTATTCTAAGCGATCGAGGAGTCAAAAGATAAGACGTTTAATTCTGTTTGATAGAGGTTAAAAGACTCACCCTCACCCTGCTCTTTAGCCTCACAAGCTCACTGCAAAAAAGCCTTCTCAGTATCCTCAGATTTTGGCTTTCTCTCTGCTAGATTCGCTACCTCTTTCTTACAATCCGGAGAATCGAATTCCTAAAAGGACGCTTTGATCGTCCTAAATCGACTTCTCGACCCAAGGTTTTCCTGCCTCCCCGTTTAGTGTCCCTTCTCGTCTCACCATACACCGCTCTATTCCTTCTTCAAGTCTTCGCTGCATAGAAAATCTCGCACGGTTTGAATAGAGTGAGCCAATGCTAAAAGCAATTGCGGAGCCTCTTCAAGATTTTGCTGTTGGGACTGTTGGTCGAGTTTGCTGGCGATCGTCTGCATTTCAGTCAGTCCTACATTGGCGCTGGCTCCTTTGATATGATGGGCTGCGCGGGCGACCGCTTCGTGATTCCCAGTGGCGAGGGCGGTTTGGGCGGTGTTTAGATGCTCCTGGGTGTCCGTGACAAAAATCTGTAGCAGTTCTTGCTCAAAGTCTGTGTTGCCGTCAGAAATTTGATGCAGATGCTCCCAGTCGATCGCTAGGCTAGTTTGCCTCACCCTATCAGTTTGCTCCAAGACTTCCCCCCAGTGCAGTAGCTTTTCATGCAGTTTTTCTTTGGAAATGGGTTTGCTCAGATAGTCATCCATTCCCGCTTCTAGACAGCGTTCTCGATCTTCGCGGAGAGCATTGGCGGTCAAGGCAATGACGATCGTGCGGGGGCGGACTGGCGGCCCCTTACAGGTCTCTCGGAACGATCGACGAATCGCTTGAGTGGCTCCATAGCCGTCGAGAATGGGCATCTGGCAATCCATTAGCACCAGATTGTAAGGAATCTTCTCCATCATTTGCAAGGCTTCTTGACCATTGGCAGCGACATCGGCGGTGTAACCTAGATTTTTGAGTTGATTTAAGGTGACTTTCTGGTTAACCGTGTTGTCTTCGACCAGCAGAATTTTGAACTTTGATTTTTTCTCAAGGGGAGCGACCCCTTGCGGGTAACTCGAAGAGAGCGCCGTTCGGTACAGCAGGTTCTCAGATTGGGCGATCGCAGAATTTAATTCTGGCTCTGGGTTCAGGGTTTTGGCGGCTTCCACCGCATCAGACAGAGCCGTCACAATGCAGGCGAGCAGGCGAGATTGTTTGACAGGCTTGACCACATAGGCCGAAAATCCCATCTCTAGCATTCGTTTTGCGCCGCCCCAGTGATGTACCGAAGTCAGCATAATCAGCTTGGTCTGAGACAGCAAGGGATCGGACTTGATCAGAGATCCCAGCGTTTCTCCATCTGTGCTGGGCATTTGCATGTCGAGAATGGCTAGATCAAAGGGGTGACCGATCGCCTGCTGAGATTGAAGGAGTGCGATCGCGGCGGTGGCGCTGTCTGCCTCGCTGACCTGAATTCCCCACCCCGAAAGCTGATAGCGTAAAACCTTACGATTGGTGGCATTGTCGTCTACCACTAACAGCCGCAGTTGACTGAGATCAAGCGGACTGACGAGCGCGGGGGCCGTTTGCAGAGGCTTCTCAAAGGTGAGGGTAAACCAAAATTTTGACCCCCGGCCTTCGAGACTCTCGACTCCGATCGTGCCGCCCATTAGCTCTACCAGTTGTTTTGAAATCACCAGCCCCAGACCCGTTCCGCCATATTTGCGCGTCATGGAGGCATCCACCTGAGCAAAGGGATGAAACAGCTTGCGTTGTGCGTCTGGCGAGATGCCGATCCCCGTATCCATAACGGAAATCTCCAATGTGGTCGTGGTCGCAGTCTGCGCCCCCTGGCGGATATCTTGAGGAGATTGCTGCGTCGCCTGAATCACCACTTCTCCATGATTAGTAAATTTGACGGCGTTGCCCACAAGATTAGTTAAGACTTGTCGTAGCCGACTGGCATCTCCTTGAAGCTGAGAAGGGAGATTGCGATCGATCAGCGTGGCAATTTCTAATCCTTTGGCGTGGGCGGCGGGGGCCAGCAGATCGGCGACTTCTTCGATGCAGGTAGACAGGTTAAAGTCAAGGGTTTCGAGTTCCATTTCTCCCGCTTCTAGCTTGGAGAAGTCGAGAATTTCATTAATCAGCGTCAGCAAACTATCGCCACTGGCTCGAATCGTTTCGACAAAATCTCGCTGATCAGCGCTGAGACCTGTGTCTAGCAGCAGCCCTGTCATGCCCAAGACGGCGTTCATCGGGGTGCGAATCTCGTGGCTCATCGTCGCCAAAAAGGTACTTTTCATTTGAGACGCGCGTTCTGCTTCGGCGCGAGCTTGCTCTAGAGCCAGATTTTGCCGGGCTAACTGTTCTCGCTGTTGGGTTTCTTGCGCCAGAAGCCGGGCCTGAGTTAGGGCAATTCCTACTTGATCGGCAAGCTGGGCGAGAAAGTTGACCTCAAAGCTATGCCAGTGGCGAGGGGTGGCGCATTGGTGTGCAATCAAAAGCCCCCAGAGAACGGGTTCTGTCTTGGAGCCTGTGCCTTGTAGAATGGGGACGACCAGATTGGCTTTGACTTGAAACTGCTGGAGTAGCTGTTTGTGACAGGGCGTGAGGTCAGAGGATTCGAGGTCATCGATCGCCACCGTTCGCCCGTGATAATAAGACTTCCATCGCCCTTCTTGAAAGCAGGTGTCTTGAATGACTTGACCTAGGGCGGGCACCCATTGAGTATCCACCGATTCGACGACGACGGTGCCGATCCAATCTTCGTCAAAGCGATAAATCAGCACGCGATCGGCCTGCAAAAATTGCCGCACTTCTGCCACGGTGGTGTTGAGAATTTCTTGAATATTCAGAGATTGCCGAATTCTCAGGGTGATGGCCGCAAAGAGTTGCGATCGCAGGTTTTGTCGTTGCAGTTCTTCTTGAGCCTGTTTGCGCTCGATAAATTGGCCGAGTTGGCTACCGATCGAGGTAACCATCATCACCATCAATGCTTCGTCAGGTGGCTGAATGGCTTGATTGAACAGGGTGATCACGCCCAAAATTCCGTTGCGGCTGGAGATCGGGCAGCCGAGTGCGGTGTGGAGTCTGGACTGTTGAGCGAGGGGCGATCGCAAAAATCGCTTGTCAAACACCACATCGGTGATCCACAGGGGTTTGCCACTCGCCCAGACTTGACCGGGAAGCCCTAACCCAGGCGAAAACACCCACTCTTGAGATGAGGCTCCAAAGTCAACAAATTCTTCTTGAGATCGACACCAGTTGGCCGCGCAGCGGATTTGATTGGCGGTTCGATTGACGACCCACAGTTCACCCAAGTCCCAGCCGCAGCTTTCACAGATTGCCTGCAATAGTCGGGGAGTCGCTTCGCTAAGGGACGAAGATTCGGCGAGGACTCGCGCCACAGCCTGTTGGAGATGAAGTTGCAAACTGGTCTGTTGGGCTTGAGCGGCTGTCTGCTCTAATCGGAGAATCTTGCGGCGCTGTTCGAGTTGGGTGATGACCTGGCGAGCGATCGATTTCAAGTGTTGCGTTTGTTTGGCATCAAGGCTTTGGGGCTGATAGTCCATGACGCAAAGGGTTCCGATCGCCAGCCCTTCTGAGGTGACCAGAGGAACTCCTGCGTAAAACCGAATCGGCAGCGCGGCGGCTCCCTGGGGATGAGGAATAAAGCGTTCGTCTCCTGACGCATCCACAACCACCAGTACATCTGATTGAGTGAGGGTGTGGGCGCACATTGCCTTACGGCGGGGCATTTCTGACGCTTCGATACCGATCTTGGCTTTGAACCATTGGCGATGGTCGTCGATCAGACTAATGAGCGCGATCGTTGTGCCACACAACTCTGCTGCCAGTTGAGCCAACTCATCAAAGACGGCTTCGGGGGGAGTATCAAGGATGCAATATTCCTGGAGGGCGCTCAGTCTTGCCGCTTCGCTGTCTGACGAAAATGAGTTCATAAATTGAACGGGGCTACGACGCTGCGTTTTTCATAGAAGTCACCCATACTTTTGTGATTGTTACATAAGAAACTTTAGACTTCAGTATTCTTTTAAACTCAGGCGAATTTTTATTTTGGCATTGCTGATTGGAGAGATGAATCTGTGGGAAGTGTCCATCTTTTCGCCCCCTAAATCCTCCAAAACTGGGGGACTTTGAACCTTGGGGTTTCCGCCGCTTTGGGGCAATTCATCCCCTGATTCAGCAACGCCTTTATTCTTTTAATTTACTTGGACTTTGGACTTTGGACTTTGGACTTTGGACTTTGGACTTTGGACTTTGAACCGAAAATCTTGTCTAAAAGTCCCCTAGAGTTGGGGCCAGAAGCGCTGAATATCGAATCGAACAACTTTCATCGAATTCACGCACGTCAGCCGTTGATTAACCTCCTGTCTAACGTCTTCTGTCTAATGTCTCTCGTCCAACGTCTTGCGAAACCCTGCGAGAGGTGACACCATAAGCATCAGAAGCGAACAAGTGTTCTGAGCAAAGGTTCTGAGCAAAAAAATGGCTCGTACTCCCATTCTCAAATTCGATCGCGGCACCCTCATTTTGCATCCGCCTCCCAAAGGTAAAGCCTGGATGGATTATGCCACATGGGACGATCGGGTGGAAAAGTTTCGCATCCCCGCTCATCAGTATCGTAATCTGGTGCTGGCCATGCGGGCAGAAGGTACAGAACTTGACGACAAAGCCAGGGCGTTTGCAGAAGTTAAAATGGTGCCCAGTCTAGAAATGGAGCCGTATCCTCATCAGCAAGAAGCGCTGGATGCCTGGAGGTCTGCGGGCCGTATGGGTGTGGTCGTGTTGCCAACCGCCGCCGGAAAAACGTATCTTGCACAATTGGCGATGCAGGCGACTCAGCGCAGTACGCTCGTGATGGTGCCGACATTGGATCTCATGCACCAGTGGTATGCTCATTTGGTGGCGGCCTTTCCAGATGTTGAGGTAGGCTTGCTCGGAGGCGGATCGCGCGATCGTACCCCCATTCTTGTCTCAACCTACGATAGTGCTGCCATCAATGCCGAAACATTGGGAAATCAATACGCGCTGTTGGTGTTTGATGAATGCCATCATTTGCCCAGTGACTTTAATCGAGTGATCGCTGAATATGCGATCGCGCCCTACCGATTAGGACTCACGGCCACACCCGAACGAACGGATGGCAAACACGCCGATCTACAAAGCTTAATCGGAGCCGAGATCTATCGTAAAACCGCTGAGGAACTGTCTGGATCAGCCCTCGCAAAACACAAAGCCACTCAGATCAAAGTAAAACTTTCTCAACAGGAACGCGAACGCTACGATCGCTTAATTCAGATTCGCAATGCCTTTCTCAAAGAAGCCAATATCTACCTCAGCAGCGCTCAAGGCTGGCAGCGATTTGTGCAGGCGAGTGCCCGATCCAAAGCGGGACGCAAAGCCATGTTGGCCCATCGAGAAGCGAAAGCGATCGCCTTTGGCACTGAGGGCAAGCTGAGAGTTTTGGCGGATCTGCTGGCTCAACATCATCCCGAACGCACGCTGATTTTTACCGACGACAACGCCACGGTTTATCGCGTTTCCCAAGAGTTCTTAATTCCCGCAATTACCCATCAAACTCCGGTTAAAGAACGACACGAGATTCTCACGCGATTTAAGCAGGGAGACTACAAAACTTTGGTGGCTTCGCGAGTGTTAAATGAAGGGGTGGATGTGCCGGAGGCGAGTGTGGCGATCGTGCTATCAGGGACGGCTTCGACCCGCGAATACATCCAGCGTCTAGGGCGCATTCTTCGCAAAGGAAAAGACCCCACAAAACTGGCATTATTGTACGAAGTGGTGGCAGAGGATACGACTGAGGAAAACGTGTCTCGTCGGCGCAAAGGTGAAACGGCTCGATCGTCAAAGTCCCATCAGCTAGAGTTGGTGCCTCCTACGATTTATGCGGTGCCTGCTAAGACGGTGCCTCGTGCGGCCGAATCTGAGGCGGATTGGGATGATTGGTCTTAGAGCTAGGAACGAGGGATGAGGGGTTGTCTTCGATGATCTGTTCCCCCTTTGGGGGTAATACGCTTCGCGAGAGGGATGAGGGATGAAAAATGACTTGTCGGAAGTGTTGAATCGGCTTAAAGAGTCTTCTCAGGGATTGTTGTGGATCAGTGAGTCAGAAGCGCCGTTTGAGGTGGTTGTTTGGGAAAATGAAGCGCAGGAGGAATTGAACGATCGTACCCTTCTCAGACATCTCGATCGTTCAGATACGTCTGTCGAGACCCAGGACTTTGATGCTTTTTTTGCAACGGCTACCCAAATTCAAGATTGGCAGAATGAGGAAGAACAAGCGATCGTTCATCAATATCAGCAGCTTGTTATCGCGCTCAAACAACATCTCCGAGATCTCAAAGTTTATCAACTGGGTGAAGTGAATTGTGACATCTACATTCTCGGAAAAACAGAAGCCGGACACATCGCAGGATTAACCACCCAAGCTGTAGAAACTTGAAATAGCGTTAACGTGAATTCGATGAGAGTTCTTCGCTTTGTTGTTTACGGCTTCTGCCCCCCAACCCCCAATTTTGGGCGACTTTTAGATCAGTTTTTTGGTTCAAAGTCCCTCACTGGTGGGGGATTTAGGGGGCTGCCGAGACGACAACCGCAGCGAAAGATCTCATCGAATTCACGTCAACCCGAAGAGAAACAGGGTTTAATTTCTCATCCCTCAGCCCTCAGCCCTCATTCCTCTCGCGAAGCGAAGTTCTCCCTCATCCCTCATCCCTGATCGACCTTCTCCTCAATCTGAACTTGAATCGCATCCGACACATTCGTTAAAAAGTTGTAGCCTGTGCGGTCTTCTATCAGATCAACGCTGACTCTAAATTTGCGCCAGTCGTCTTCTCGAATCCCTTGCTGATTGGGCATATCGACCGCAATGAGTCGTGTTTTTGCATTCACGCCAGCCGTTCCTAATCCTGGTTTATCCAAGACGACGATGACTTTCCAAACGCGATCAGGAGCCGTAATTTTGACGTTGCTCTTGCCAATCGATCGTTTGTTGCCATAGCCACCCGCAATGATGTAAAGCTCTTTGCCCTGGGTGACTAACTCTCGGCAATAATCCTCCAAAACTCTCCACGGCCCCTGATTGTTGTCGGGCGCTTGAGGCAAAATATTAGTCATCAAAAACGTCGCAGAATTGTCTTCAGCATTGCGGCTACGATCGCCAGAAGGAGTGAGGTGTCCCCGGTCAAACCCACTGCCGTTGTAGTCACTCGATCGCACGGCATAAAATCTCTGAGGCAGACGCTCATCAGGGCGAAAATTATTGCTGCGCGGCACCTCTCCTAGCCAATCTCGGTTTAGCTGCCAGCTTGCCCAATTAGGAATATGCCGACTGTTATTGTAAGAAACCACATACTGAGGCTTTTCTAAGAGATAGTTGTTGGCATCAGTTTTGGCATTACTAGGATTGCCCATCATCAGATTAGGATTGATCACCGGAAGAATTGATTGGGGCGGTCGCTGCATCCATAAGCCACAGCCAACCACTATCAACAAAATCAGCGCGATCGCAACCCACCAGCCCCGTAATTTCATCATATTTGGCAGATCTACCCACCATAAAGCTGACTTTAATTATGGCTTGAGCCAGCCTGTTGCAAGAATAATCGTTGATCACCCAGCGATCGTAGAGCGCTAAAGTAACGTGAATGGCGTTGCTGAATCAGGGGATGAATTGCCCCAAAGCGGAGGGAAACCCAGTGTTCAAAGTCCCCCAATTTTGGGGGATTTAGGGGGCGCAAAGATTGACACTTCCCACAGATTCATCCCTCCAATCAGCAACGCCACGTGAATTTCATGAGAGTTTTTCGCTTCGTTGTTCACAGCTTCTGCCTCCCAAGCTGCCAATTTTGGGGGACTTGAAGAGAAGAATCCTGGTTCAAAGTCCCCTACTGGTGGGGGATTTAGGGGGCTGCCCAGATTAATCACCGTAGCGAAAGTTTCATCGAACTGACGTTAAAGTAAAACGTTAAAGTAAAGTAGTCTATTCCTGAATTGCCGCCATGCCCCTCACCGTCAATCTCAGCCCGATAATCAACCTCACCGACGATCAGTTTGAACAAGTTTGCAGCGCCAATCGTGACCTCAAATTTGAACGCACTGCCCAAGGAGAACTCATCATCATGCCACCCACTGGTAGCGAAACGGGAACCTGGAATTCTGGACTCACCGGACAACTCTGGTTTTGGAATCAGCAAACTCAGCTAGGAAAAAGCTTTGATTCATCAACAGGCTTCAAACTGCCCAACGGTGCCACCCGCTCTCCTGACCTCGCCTGGGTCAAACAAGCCCGATGGGATGCTCTTACACCTCAACAAAAATGCAAGTTTGCTCCCCTCTGTCCTGACTTTGTGGCTGAACTGAAGTCTCCGAGCGACGATGTACAAGACACCCGCGCAAAAATGCAGGAGTATTTGGAGAATGGTGCTTTGCTAGGTTGGCTGATTAATCCTGAAGATCAGCAGGTAGAATTTTACCGTCCGGGTCAGCCTGTAGAAATTCTGCATCGTCCTGCTACCCTCTCTGGTGAAACGGTTCTGTCAGGGTTTGTCTTGGATTTAAGCGAAATTTGGGGAACGAATGCTACCGAGTGAGTTGTTAATTCATCGATTTAGCGGCGAAGAACTGATTCCCAAACGCCTCAAAATTGACCAGGGGAATTTGGCGATCGCTCAAGATCTGATCACCCTTTTTCACGAGGCCAAAGGCACTTCTAAAGGTGAACTCAATCGCCAACTTCTCGAACTCGAAGGCGAAGAAACCGACTACCGCATCAAACGAGGTCTGGCCCACCTGCTCAACAGCGCCTTTAGCACCTATGAAACCGTTAGCCCGCTCGAACCGCCGATGCTGCGAGAACGGGTCTTTGCGCTGTCTGCTCAATCTGCGCCCAGTGTCCAAACCACGCAGGTTACCCTTGATCGCCTTGCCGACCTCCTGACGCAAGAATTGGGGCGTGAAGTGTTGAGTGATCAGATTCGATCGGGTCTCTACGCCGACTTGCCAGATAATCAGATTTTGATTGATTTTGAGTCCCCTACGCCAGAGGCGTTGATTCACCGCTACAACCTGTCTCAAGTGCAGGGTGTTTTTTATCGCGCCAGCCACATTGTCTTAAATGCCCACCGCAATGATCCGGGTGAATACAAACTGCTGTTTCGCTACGTCAAGCTCTTTCAGCTAATGACCTACATCGAAGGTGACGCGGATCATGGGTTTACGCTCACGGTCGATGGGCCCACCAGCTTGTTTAAGCCCTCGACGCGGTATGGATTGGCGATCGCAAAACTCCTCCCTGCCCTGCTCCACGTCACTAAATGGAATCTGTCAGCCGATTTGCAAATCAACGACACCTACGCAGGCAAAACGCGCAAAAGTCGCTTTACACTAGACGCTGACTGCGGGTTGGTCAGCCACTATCCCCCCGGCAAAACCTACGACAGTATGCTAGAAGCGGGCTTTGTCGAACGGTGGGAGAAAGCCAAAACCGAGTGGCGACTAGAGCGAGAAGTTGATTTAATTCCGATTCCGGGGAGTGTGATGATTCCTGATTTTCGACTTGTTCACCCCGACGGACGCACCTTTTTGCTGGAAATCGTCGGCTACTGGCGACCTGAATATCTCAAGAAAAAATTCTCTCAAGTCCGCCAATCGGGACGCGATGATCTGATTTTGGCGGTTTCAGAACGGCTCAACTTAGACAAAGCTGGGGTCAAAATTCGCGAGACTCCCGCCCAAATTGTCTGGTTCAAAGATCAGCTACTGCCCAAAGCCGTACTGGAAGTTTTAGGAGAATCGCGATGACTGCTCACATTCTGGTCGTCGAAGATGAAGTCAAACTCGCCCGCTTTGTGGAACTTGAACTGACCAGCGAAGGATACCGCGTCAGTGTGGCGCACGATGGCATGTCAGGGCTGACGATCGCACGCGAATCAAGTCCCGACTTAGCCATTCTCGACTGGATGCTGCCAGGGCTAACCGGAGTCGAACTCTGTCGTCGTCTGCGGGCCACCGGAAGCAAAGTGCCTGTAATTTTGTTGACGGCGCGAGATGAAGTCGGCGATCGAGTCACCGGGTTAGATGCGGGAGCTGACGACTATGTAGTCAAGCCCTTTAGCATTGAGGAACTGTTAGCTAGAATTCGGGCCCATCTACGGCGCACTCAGGAATCTGATGGAGATCTGTTGCAGTTTGAGGACTTGAGATTAAATCGTCGGACTCGTGAAGTGTTTCGAGGGCAGACGGCGGTTTTGACAAGGGCGATCGAGCTAACCGCCAAAGAGTTTGACCTATTGGAATACCTGCTCACCCATCCTCGTCAAGTCTTTACCCGCGATCAAATTCTCCAACATGTGTGGGGCTATGACTTTATGGGAGATTCCAACATCATTGAGGTGTATGTCCGTTACCTGCGCTTAAAGCTAGAAGAGAAGGGCGAAAAACGTCTGGTTCACACCGTTCGAGGGGTTGGCTATGCGCTGAGAGAGTAATTGATCGGATGAGCGTCTTCGCTGCAATTCTCCATCGGGAAACGCCCCAAAAGTCTTCCACGGTAACGACTCTCGGCCGGGGAACGCTTGCTAGTCCCCCAGAATTGGCAGCTTGAGAGGCAGAAGCTTGACAGCGAAAAACCTTCAGCCAAGGGATGCTACGGTGTATACACAAGTCTATACTCACTTCGTTCTAGTCGGCTTCAGCCCCCTAAATCCCCCATTCTGGGGGACTTTAAGCAAAAAAGACTTCCAGAATTTAGAACCCTGATCAGCGTTCAAAGTCCCCCAAATTTGGGGGATTTAGGGGGCGAAGGATTACGGCAAGTACAGATCAATCGACTTATGTATACACGGTAGGCCAAGGGATGAGGGGATTTAGGCAGAATATTCTTTTAGACGGGGCATCAATCCCAAAAGTGTGAGAACTGCGATCGCTAACACCGCAACCATCGCATTAAATTCTAAGGTTGCAATGTCCTGATTACTTCGAGCGATCGCATCCTCAAATGCCTTTTTGTTCAAATCGTAAGCGACCTGATTGGCCGCTTTGAGTTGCTCAAAAGCCCAGTTAGACTCGCCCTGATTTTCACCCAAGCAAAGCCTGATTGCTCCCGCTCGATCGCCCTTGGCAAGAAGTTGACGGATTCTCTTGTCGATCACGACGTACTGCGACAGCGCATCTACATGTTTGTTTAGAGCCTCCCTTTCACCAGCAAATGTGATGTTACTCTGCCCATCCGCCAAAAAACCGCGAACTTCGTCAATTTTTGCCTGGAATGCAAGTTCGTGATTTGAGGCAAGATTGCGATCGGACTCCAACAGATAACGACTCTCATCAGAATTGGCACCATACGCGATCGCACGAGCCTGACGCAGCGCATACATCGACATGAAAGCATCTTGCTTGGCGACCTTGAGATGCCCCGAAGCAGAGAGTAACGCACTCACCGTAGAGGCTAAAAAGATAACCGCGATCGCACTGGCTCCCAACAAAAAAGGATTGATCGTGCGACGAGTGCGCTGATTGAGAAATAGCTGAAGCTTGATCAACACAACTATCACACACAAACCAAACACAGTGATCAAAAAGAGCGATCGGGCGTGGTCAAAATTATGTTGGCTGTAAGTTTCTTCTAGCTTTTTGCGGTTGACTTCTGCCAGCAGGTCAGCGGCCGGTAGGAGTTGGGTATCTAAGATCTCGATTGCCGATCGATAGGCTGACAGAGTACCAGCGCGATCGCCTCGTAGATGAGCATCTCGCGCCTGCTGAAGTTTGGTCAGATAAGCCCCCAGCCCCAACTGCATTTTTTGAATAGGAACGCGCTCATCGTCACCATAAGTAATGTTCTCAGCCGCAGCCACCAATCTCTCCGAAGCGGCATTGTAGCGTTCGCTAAAAGTTTGAATGACTTTACCATCGGCATTTTTTTGAGGTTTCTCTTGTAAATCGATCGGTGTGCTGTTGGGCGGTGCCAAAAATTCACTCGCTGCAAACGCATCCATACCAGCCATTGCATCTTTTAGCCGTTGCGCGGTGATGATACTGAGCGTGGCATCTGTACTAACCGTCTTGATCGTATTGCGTTGCCCTTGCGTCCCTGCGATCGTCACCATCAGCAATAATAAACTTGCTCCCCAGGTGATAAACAAACTACCTCTCATTAGTTGAGGCGTATTGAGATTACTGATTGTCTTTTTGGTTACGGTCGTTATACTACTCATAATTTTTATTTGATCTAGACGGCTTTAACTTGTATTCTTGTCCAATGTCCGACTGTGATCTCGTCTGCATTCTTTAATCGAATATCAGTCATGGATTTAATTTCTACACCGTTGAGTTCCGTCCCGTTTGCAGAACCAATGTCTCGTAGCGTCAAATCTCCGTCTGACTGACATTCGATCAAGGCGTGACGGTGAGAAACTGCATCATCAATGTCGAGGGGAATTTCTGGATAAATGGCTCTCACTTGGCTGGTGCGTCCAATGAGATGAGCCGTTTTGTCGAGACGAATGGTGACGGGAGCCAGATTGGGCGGGGGCGGACTGTCGGGATGATGGGGCACTGAATCGATCGTGACCACGACTTCCCAGACGATCGCAGCTTTCTCATCGCCGCTTTGCCGGGTGGTGGTGACTTCGGGGGGCGGAGCGGTTTCTTGCAGGTCACTCGCAGCGATGGTCACTGATAGTTCTCCATGTGCCCCGGTGGTGAAGTTGTAGCCACAAATCTCGCAAAAGTTGCCGCTTCCCAACTCGTGAGGCGCACTGCAATCGGGACAAAGCTGAGAAGCTCCGACAGAAATCGGTGTTTTGGCAACGGACGAAACTGGCTCAGAAACACTGCCCATTTTTGCACCGCATTCTGAACAATAATCGGACTCTGTAGATTCGTGACCTTTGGGACAAAAATAGGTAGACATTGTGGCTTAGGCAGTGGGATTTTTGGCGATGGGAGTAACCTGAACGGCGGTGCCATAACACAAAACTTCAGTGACACCGGGGGCGAGTTCGGTCGCGTCATATCGAACGCCGATTAGGGCGTTGGCTCCAACTTGTTGAGCATGACGAATCATCAGATCGTATGCATCCTGGCGAGTCTGCTCACAGAGAGACGTGTAAAGCGTGATGTCTCCTCCAAATAGCGTTTGTAGTGAGGCTCCGATCGTTCCCACGACACTGCGCGATCGGACGATAATGCCTCGCGTTACACCCAGGTTTCTAATAATCTGGTAGCCGCTGAGTTCAAAGCCTGTGGTAACAAGTTTGTGATCAATCATGACAATGCTGAATGGAATGGGTAAAGACTAGAGCTAGAAACTTTTGAGAACGCTTCAGACTATGCTTTTGGAATCCGAGCGGTTTTGGTCGATCGCGTTTCCAGGGCCATTTCGTCTTCTTTGGCGATCGCTTTCTTGAGTCGGATCGTTCCGGTGGGTGCGTCTTGGACATCAACCACGGTTCTGAGTAGTTTGGCGGTGGCTTCGTTGCCGGAGTCATGGGCAATTTTAACGGCGCGTCCGAGTTTGG
Source organism: Phormidesmis sp. 146-12 (assembly GCF_052939495.1). Lineage (NCBI taxonomy): Bacteria > Bacillati > Cyanobacteriota > Cyanophyceae > Leptolyngbyales > Leptolyngbyaceae > Phormidesmis > Phormidesmis sp. 146-12. The sequence continues at coordinate 66,756 of NZ_JBJPHS010000014.1, forward strand.
CGGTGGCGGCTTCTACGTCGCCTCGGTTGCGGGCTTCGAGTCCTTCTTGAATGGTTTGGGCAAGTTCGGCTTGTCCGGTGTAGTGGGCAACTCGGCGATCGATTTTGGTCGATTTTGCGTCGTCATCCGTCCAGACTGCCAGAATTTTGGCCTCAGCGATTTTGGTTTCAGTCTCGTCTACGCGAAAGATCAAACTGGCTCGACCCGCCAACATTTCGTCACCGACGCGACCCGGATTCACCTCAATACAGAAGTGATAATCTCGCGATTCGCCTTTGCCCCAGGCCCCGGTGGGATAGTCCAAAACTTGCGCTTTGACGGATTTAGAGCGATGAGTCAAATCTACAATATCGGGGCTGACTTGTTTGCAAAACAAAATCTTTGCGCCTTGAGGAGTCCAGAGTCGCATCAAGACATCGCTGACACTTTTTCCCATTGCTTTTTCGAGAATCGATCGAAAGTCTGCCTCGATCATCAACGCATCAGGAATGATGTCGGTCGTGCCCAAAAGTTTGCTAGAAATCAGCTTTAATTGACTGACCCGCCAATCGGTGCCGACTCCCCGACAATCGCATTCAAATATGCCCTCCGAATCTTGCAAGACTTTGGTGAGTTTGTGCTCGTCTGAGTCGTCGTTTTGACCATCGGTGAGCAGTAGCGCCTGACGAATCGCATTGGGCATTTGTTTGAATTGCTGGAGCGCTTCGTTTAGCCAGGTTGAAATCAGCGTTCCACCAGTCGCCTCGATCGAGCGGAGGTTCGCGATCGCTCGTTGCTTATTTTCTAAAGTCGCTTGACACGCAGGAACCACCAACCGCGCACTAGAGGAACCCGTGACGATAAAGAAGCTGGCATCTTCGGGCAGCAAATTGACAATCTTGGTCATGGCTTCTTTGGCAGATCGCATCTTTTGTCCGCCCATTGACCCAGATGTGTCACAAATGATGCCAAATAATCTGCTGCCTGATGTAGACGTTGCATTTCCTGCATTCTCACCAGCGTTGACCGTCATGATCGCATGAACTTCTCTAGAGCCTTCAGGAAGGTATTGATTTTGAAAGACTTCAGCCGTAAATTGAGTCATGTTTTTCTCCTTTAGAAGCCGTTGACTTGTAGAACTGCAACTGTAATATTGTCGTGTCCGCCACGCGATCGCGCGTATTCCATCAATGTTCTCGAAATAGAGCGTGCGTCATTTTCTCGAATCAAATCTGCGATCTGTTGAGCCTCTGATACATAATTCCACAACCCATCGGTGCAGAGTATCAAATAACCATTTCCAGGAATAATGAATTCAACGATTTCAGGATTAGCATCGTCTTTGGCATCGGCCCCAATCCAGCGAGTGATCGCGTGTGTCTGCGAGTTTTGTTGGGCTTCCGATTCTGTCATTTCTCCAGAAGCAATCACAGCATTGATCCACGAATGATCTTGAGTCAGTTGCCGCGATCCGTTTGTCGAAATCCAGTAAGCCCGGCTGTCACCCAACCAAGCGATCGTTGCCCTGCCATTTTGAACGATCGCCGCTACCAAAGTGGTCGAGGGCGGTTCTAGCCCAGGGTGACTCGGAAGCTGACAAACCGCAGAAAACGCTGCACTCACAGCCACTTTTAGAGCATTGACGGGAGGTTGATCTAAGCAGTTTGCCAGCGTTAGACAGGCTGTTTTGGAGGCTTGTTGAGAAGCCAGTTCGGGATGATCAGCGCTCGAAACGCCATCACAAACGACGAGAATCTGAGTCTCTTGAATTGCTTGCAGAGCCAAAAAATCCTCATTTTGATAATGTTTGAGTCCGCGATCGCTCACGCCTGCCAAATTAGAATCGATCAAAATTTCGACCGGGGGAATCTCACCCCGAAAGCCACAGTCTGAGCAAAACCCTTCCGCGTCGATCGCGCCCCCACATTTTGCACAGGCGATCGAGCGAGCAGGCTTGAGGGCGGTGCCACATTCCTCACAAAACTGGTCATCTGGTAAAACGGACATATGGCAAGCGGGACATTGCATAATCTGAGTTGAGTAAAGTTTTGAAAAGCTGGCTAGGTTGACTCAAAAAAGGGTTTTGGGTCGGACTCGGTTTGCTTCGTCGATCAGGTGGATTTTCTCTTCGCCTGTGGTCAGATGCGCCATGTCTCGTAGGGCTTTTTCGAGTCCCACTCTGAGCTTATTTTCTTCGAGCGGCTGTCCGAGAATGACCATTGCAGAACTGGGCGACACCGCTTTCGTCGTCACTAAATGCAGGGCAGTTTCTAAAACTTGTTTGGTGAGTCGATGGCGATCGATGCCATCCAGCGTTAGGGTTTCAATTGCGATCGAGGCTTTCTTGAGTTCGTCTGCACCCGGAGTTTTTTGCTCACGATCGATCAGCGTTCGAGCAATTTCGACTCGCGATCGCGTATACAGGCTAGAAGTTTGAGGAATTTTTTCTAACGCTGCGACGGCACTTTGACGATCGCCAATTGCACAAAAACAACGCGCTAAACCGAATGCTGCTGAGACATAGCTGGGATCAGTTTTGATCACCAATTCGTACATCTTAATCGCTAGTTGGTAATGCTGAGACTGTTCGGCTGACAACGCTAATGCTAACTTGGGCGCAAGTTCTCCAGGCAAGTCAAAATACACTTGATCAAACGCGGCCTGTGCTTCTTTAAATTTGCCCTGCGCCATGAGCGATCGACCTCGATACCAATAGACGCGCCAATCCCAGGGATCTTTCTCTTCAACTTTGGCGATCGCTTGCTCTGCTTCTTGATATTCTTTTTCGTCAATCAGACTATTCGCCAATCGTAACAGGGCTTCGACTGAGTTTGGAAACTGGTGAGTAATTGCCTGGAGACTAATCGATCGCTGCACCGGATCAGCAATCATGCTGGCATTCATCACAGCGTTGAATCCTGGATCGGTGGGGTTCAAGGTGGGAATGGGCAATTGTTCGTAGTCTGCGTGAATGGGTGCGAAGTCTCCCGCGTGGGTTATCGCTAACCGATCGCCGCTCAAAAGACTGCTATTAGAAGGGCGCGGAATGTTGGTTTCTAATGCCACAATTTCTCGCAACACCCCCAGCAGTTGATCCGCCATCTCTTCAGCAGTCTGAAAGCGATCGTCGGGGCTGTCTGCCGTCGCTTTGATCAAAAATCGATACAGCGACTCGTGTTGGGCAAAAATCGGATCTTCGTCTGCATTGGGCAACGTGAACAAATGCTCTTTGCCAAAGCCGCGAATATTTGTGATCAAAACGGCTAACGTTCTGGCAATGGTAAAGAGGTCAGAGGCGATCGTGGGCCCATCTCCTGCTTCTGGCGCACTGTATCCAACGGTTCCATAAATGTCGCCGTGGGGGTCGTCAATTCGCCTGACACCGCCCAAATCGATCAGCTTGACATCATCGCCTTCTAACATCACATTATCGGGCTTGAAATCGCAGTAGACCATTCCCATCTGATGCAAGTAGACAAAGGCGCTCAGAATTCGATGAATGTAAGCGATCGCTTCAGTGACAGGTAATACGCCGCGTTGTTTGCGAATATCTTTTAGCGTTTTTCCTCCGACATACTCCATGATGATAAATCCTTCGCGATTGTGGTTCACGAAGTTATAAATACCGACAATATTGGGATGTTTGACCGCCGCCAAAAACTGACGTTCGGCAACCGCTACCGCCGCACTGGACGCATCTTCAGTGTTGAGCAATCCTTTTAAGACGACGTAGCGAGACAGCGTTTTGTCAAAGCCTAGATAGATCCAGCCTAAACCGCCATAGGCGATCGCGCCCTTGACTTCATACTGTCCGGCGACCAGATCTCCTTTTTGCAAGGTGGCAATAAACGAATATTTCTGTCCACACTTGCTACAAAAGCCTTTCTCGCGTTTGAGTCCGTGGTTGCAGTTACTACAAAAGCGTTTGTTTTCGGGGACAACGGACTCTAAAAGGAGCGCTTTTTCGGGGTCGGTTGAGGGCAATTCGGGGACAGAAACTAAGCCTGCGCCGAGTTGTTTACGGGTACTGCGGGCAGAGGTGGGACTGGTGCGCCGAGAGCCTTTTGCCGATCGATTGGTCAGCGGTGAGGAGCCTGTCCCGGTGGTGACGGGGGTACTTCTGCCAGTGACACGCACCGAGGAATATCGCTGGCTTCCGGCAACTACGGCCGCCAATCCACAAACGTCACAGTAGCCATCTTCGATCGTGCCAGTGCATTGATTTCGAGTGCAGCGATCTTTTCGAGTTACCCGCAAGGGGTCGGCGTTCATAACGGTCTCCTTGAGAAGGTCTTGAGGGTTACGTGGAGGAGAAATTGAGAAGCTGTTTTTAAAGAATTTTTGATCTACTGAAATTTAGAGATCTCCCCTGGCTCCCTTAAAAAGAGGGGAAAATCTAGAGGTTCTAATCTAAAACTTTCTTGCCATTCAGTCGTTTTTCGTAGTGTGAAATCAATTCGGACGCTTTTTCTAGAGGCGTTGGGCGTGTATAGAGAAGCTGTTTGGCTTGAGTGGCGAGATTGATCAAGGTGGCATCTTCAGACAATCCTTTTGCGAGGGCTTTGGCTTTGAGGGCATCAAGTCGGCCGCGCAATTCTTGGCGGGTGGCGATCGGGGCAAGATTGGCAGAGTATGCCCGTTTTTCGGTCGCGATCGCTTGATTGATATTTTGAGTCAGATTCTCCAAGCCGACCAAAATCGGACTGATAAACCCCTGGGCAAACTTGGTTTCTAATCGAGTTAACCATTGGTGAAGTGCGGCAATTTGCTCTGAAGCGATCGGATCTATCAGCATTGAGTGATCCACGACTTTTTCTCGACTTTCCGCAAAGGCCGCGATTGCACCTTGATGAATTTTTTCTAATTCGCTGAGAAGCTGATGCGCGATCGCTAGTTTTTCTTGTACCTGGGTTTGTTGTTGGGCGCTTTGTTCTAGTGCGTTTCTGGCTTGTGTAATCAGCGGTTGGATGGTTTGTTCAAATTGATCGTGAACTCCTAACGGGTCTTGCGCTATCTGAGCCTGAATCGTCGCGATCGCCTGTTCTGCCTGAGTCAGTCCGACAATGATATTTTGCTCCAGTAAGTTAGCGGATTGTCGAAGCGATCGCAGTTCTGTCTCGGCGGTTGATAACTTCAAATCGATTGCTGACCAGGCCACATCCACCGCCAACATCACCTCTTTTGCGGTTTGAAACACTGCCAACATCACCGTTAATAACTGAGCAGGTGATATGGTCGAGATTGCCCCTTCCTGTGTGAGAAAATTTCTTTGAGACGGGGGCAGGCGCTCCACCGATAGCTGAATCCAAACGTCAGTTAAAGTCTCCTCAATTTCTTGCAAAATCTGCTGAGATCCCAAAAATCGAGAATATTGCTTTCGCAGTTGAGTGATGCGATCGCTGGTCTTCACCAACAAATCAAAGTGTTGCAATAAATCATTCATCGCCTCCCATGCAGGCATCACTTGAGCGGCAGTCGCTCCGGTTAGTTGAATGGTAGGAACCCCTGAATCACCAGACAGTCGTTGATAGGTATAAATATCCTGCAATTCGATGAGAATTTGACTCACAAGCCCAACTTTGTGTTGCCAATCGGATAAGCGTTGATCAATCTGTTCGAGAGTGAACATAGGGTAACTTATGGGTTTGCCTGTTCTGATATCAGCGCCTCGGTGAAGAATTACGCATCAAAAAAATCTCGATCGCACAAACGTCGCAAAGCTAACAACAGTACTAACGATTTGGGAGAAGTTGGGGGCGGTAGAGACTTTTTTTCGCAGTTGCTGCATTTGTTTGACATCATCTGACGTACAGGTAACGCTGTTTTTAAGAATGGTCAATTTTGCTCGTGAAAAATCGCTCATGGCGCGATCGAGATCATCTTTAAGTTCTACCTGTTCGTCAAAGTCGGCTTCTAGATAGCGAATTTGCAGTTCGTTTAAAAGGTTAGAAGCCTGTTGTAGAAAGAGCCGATTGTGGTCTGACATGGTGGGAGTTTTGAGTTGAGCGTTGGTCTGTTCTACAAAAGTTTCTAGATTTAGCCGCTAACGTCTGGGAGGTAAAGCAACTTCAGCAGGGAGACTAACCTGAATTTGCGATCGACTCGCCGCCGCAGTGTTGGCCCGATCAAGCAGTTTACGGGTCACATCACTCCAAAAAGGATCAGACCGAATTTGAGCCACCACGCCCGTTGCTTTGAGTTTGAGACTGGTATAGTCACGACCTGTAAAGGCAGAAGCCGTGGTCAAAATTCTCGGAACCAGCGTATTCAGTTGGTTGAGATCTAATTCATCGTAGCGATTGGCCACTTCGATCAAGTCTTTGCCCAACACAGCCGCTTTGGTGCATTGAGCGACAGTTGTTTCTAATAGTTTTTGTTCTTCTTGTTTGATCTGTTGCCATTCGCCCATCATTTCGCCCGCTTGATTTTCGAGGTCAGACTTGCGTTGGTTTAATTGTTGTAGTGTTTCGTTTCCAGTGCCATTTTTCAGCTTTGCCAGCACGGTTTGATACTCTTGACGCAGCTTTCTAAATCGGACAATCACCCCCGATCGATACTGGGTCAGCATCGGTGGATTTTTGTTAATCGCGTCCGCCAACAAAGCCATCTGAACGGTTAGCGTCTTGGCATATTCAGCCGACTTGCGGGCTTCGTCTCGACTGACCAGTGTGCCGCTATTGAGCTTGTCAAAAATCGATGCGAACCCTTCATACTGACCGCGCAAATCGACGATAAAATCGTCCCACTCTGCAACTTTGGGCGGCTGAAATGGGTCGATCGCCAGATCGATCACCGTACTATTGATATCGACTTTGGAATTGAGAATCCGACTGATAAAACTCTGACGCATCTCAGCTTGCGATCGTGGAGGCGCTTCGAGTTCCCGTTTTCGCATGGTGTCGATGGCTTCGATCGCTGCCAAAGATTCTGTCTTAAATTGAACGGCTGCCCCCTGAAGCGATCGCGCTTTTTCGACACTACATCCGCCTAGCGAACTGCCAACCACCAAAATTCCGGCAATCCAGAAGGTTTTGATCTGTTGAGTTTTAAGCTGCCCAATTTTTACAACCACCCGCCCATCTCCTACTCTCCCGCAATATGAACCACGATTTCGCGGCTATTTCCCCGTTGACGATGCTCCCAGATGTAGATGCCCTGCCAGGTTCCGAGTAAAAGGCGACCTTGAGCGATCGGAATTTGCTCAGAAGTGTGGGTGAGCACGGTGCGAATGTGAGCAGGCATGTCGTCTGGCCCTTCGGCGCTATGAATGTAATTCTCCCACTCTGGAACCAGCTTTGAGAGAAAATTCTCTAAGTCTTTCAACACATCAGGATCGGCGTTTTCCTGAATAATCAGACTGGCGGAGGTGTGGCGCAAAAACAAGTGACAGATTCCGGTTTGGATGCCAGAGTCAGCGACGATCGCCTGAATTTTTTGAGTAATTCTAAGCAGCGATTTACCCGACGTAGGGATTCTGATAATTTTCTGATACTGAGACATAATCGAGGGTTATGAGGCGAACGTCTCCATCTTCTATTGTGCCTGGGAGCATCCCAATTGTGTAGCACAGTCTTTCTGCCCTCACCATAACCCTCTCCCCTAGGAGAGGAAACAAAAGATCTGACTCCCTTCTCAGGGAGAAGGGCCTACCGTGTATACATAGGTCGATTGATCTGTACTTGCCGTAATCCTTCGCCCCCTAAATCCCCCAAATTTGGGGGACTTTGAACGCTGATCAGGGTTCTAAATTCTGGAAGTCTTTTTTGCTTAAAGTCCCCCAGAATGGGGGATTTAGGGGGCTGAAGCCGACTAGAACGAAGTGAGTATGGACTTGTGTACTCACATTGATTGACTGTCTAATAGCCTGATTTTTTCAGATACTCGACCGCCGCCCGTGCAATAGTAGCGTTTCCATCTTTCGCGAGTGTTTGAGTTGAGTGGGGCGCAATTAAGGGCTGATTCAAAAAGTCCCATTTATTCAAAAAGAAAGCATCTGGCGTGAGAATTTGGTGATGAGCATACTGTTGAATCCCTTCTAGTAAAACGGGTGCTTCGGCAAAGCCTTCTCGTGTAATGCTAACGATCGGAACATCCAATCGGCAAGCTTCCGAAAAAGTGCTGTAGCCCGGTTTAGAAATCAGCCGACCACACAAAGGTAAAAAGTCAACTGGACGGTAGAAGCGATCGTCAATCTTCAACAAATTGGGATAGTCAGGAGCCGTCAAATCAAAACAAATAAATGTCCAATCAGGGAAGTTTTGCACATTCTCGTAGGGAATTCTATGCAGTCCCAATCCTCCAAAGGTCATCAGGGCGATTTTTTCTTTTGGGGTGTCAGATAGATTGAATTTCGATCGCAGTTCTTCAAGATCAAATCGCGGATCGACACCTGTCAACCCTGTATCAATGATGTTAGAAAATGCTGCCATCGGCTCATGAAATGGGAGACGAAACAAGCGATCGCACTGCCCAAAACACTTCCCAATCCAATCTGCCATTTCGTCAAATTCACCCCCCCATTCTCGATAGATAAAGTCCCAGCCAAAGTTACCCATCATCCATCCAGGAATGTCAGCCGCTGCCGCGATCGATGCCGCCAACGGAGGAATATCCGCTAACATCAATCCCACTCGATTTTGTTTAATAAAACTGACTTCGGAGGCAATCAACGATCGCTGTTTTGCTCGAATTTCTTCCAGCTTTTTTAAGGTAGCCGCCTTGTCCATCGTCAAACTGTCACTTTGAATTACGCCCACATCAAACGCGCGAGGTCGATGAATGAAATCACCGGGAATGTAAGCTTCGAGGAGCGATCGGGGAGCCGTTGTCGCCAAAATCAACAGAATCTCTGGACACAATTTCTGAACTTCTGCGGCTACCGAAGCGGCACGAGTCGCATGTCCAAAGCCGTGATTGGTGATGGCAATATAAAGAATGGGTTGAGGCATGGAAGAAAGGGATGAGGGAGGGCTTTGCCCCGCATTCGCGAGGAGAGATGAGAGATGAGGCAGGAACAGTGACCTCATTATTTTGCCTGCTGATGCTTCGAGAATATTAAGTATTTTGGGTTGTGCGATCGGGCTGGATAGACTGGATTGGTTTGTTTAAACGTGAAGTAAGGTATGCGTCGGTCTAATTCATTGTTTGGGTTGGTGGCAGGAACAGTTACAGTTGCCACGATCGTGTTGAGTCAAGGGTCACTGTTGGCAAAAAACCCTGATTTAAGAGATATTTCTTCGGTGCGGACGCTGGTCGCTCAAGAAACCCCTAAAACGGCTAGAGAATATTTTGAGCGGGGGCTGCGTCGCCTCGACGAAAAGGATGCTCAGGGAGCAGTAGATGATTTTAGTCAAGTCATCAAACTCGAACCCAAACTAGCAGATGCCTACTACAATCGGGGACTGGCGCGATCGGATCTGGGCAATCTTAAGGGCGCGATCGCAGACTATGATCAGGCGATTCGGCTCAATCCCAAAGATGCTGACTCCTATGTGAATCGAGGCAATGCAAAAGACGATTTGGGCGATAGAAAAGGGGCGCTAGTTGACTACGATCAAGCGATCAAATTAAATCCCAAAGATGGTAATGCTTACTACAATCGAGGCGTAACCCGTGCTCGGTTAGAAGATAATAAAGGGGCGGTAGCTGACTACAATCAAGCAATCAAATTGAACCCCAAAGATGCTAAAGCCTACGTCAATCGAGGCAATGCGCGAGATGATTTGGGTGACAGACAGGGCGCACTTTCTGACTATAATCAAGCGCTCAAACTCAATCCAGAATTTGCAAATGCGTTCTTTAATCGAGGCATTACCTATTCTCGAATGGGCCGCAAGCCACAAGCGATCGCTGACTTTCAACAGTCCGCCAAACTTTATCAGCAGCAAGGAGATACCGAGAGCTATCAGCGAGTCATGCAAGCCCTAAAAAGACAGCAACAGTAGATAAAAACAGGTCTCTCAAATCAAATAAGTCAGATTTTGAATTCCAGGTCAAATCTTGAATTTCAGCGACGCGGAGACCTGTTTGACAAATGATTTCAAAGTTGAGGCTATTGTTGTTCTCGTACCTTGAGTCTGCTTTTTTGCAACTGCATTTTTTCTTAAAGGCAACATGGCTCAATTCTCTCAAAAGCCCGTTATTTCAACTCAGTTTGTCTCCGCGCTCAACTTGACTTTCAGAACCCTCATGGGAGACAGAGGGATAAATTGATTAAAGGAAATCTCCCTAAAAATCAAGAAGCGGATGCCAAAAATCGATCGCTTGTACCGTCTTTTCATCCCTCATCCCTCATCCCTCATCCCTGCTGAATTCTCCTAGCCGCCACACTCCGATTTTTGAGCGCAAGCTCGTCGTCCGGTTTGAGCGCGAGAACTTTGTCGTAGCTGGCAACTGCTTCCTCAAAACGGCCCAAACTACAAAGAACTCCACCGCGATTGTTCCAGGCTCGAAAGTCGTTAGGTCTGAGCGCCAGAGCTTTGTCGTAACTTTCAACTGATTGAGCAAGCTGCCCCAGATTTTTCAGCGTCACGCCCCGGTTGTACCAGGCTTCGTAAAAATCAGGTTTGTGCTGGATGGCTCGATCGAAGTTAGCGATCGCGGCCTCCAAATCATTTAATCTCATACAGGCACAGGCTTGCTGATACCAGGCGTGAATGTGGTCAGGCTGCAACTCGACGGCTTTTTGGTAGCTGGCGATCGCCGTTTCGGGGCGGTTGAGTTGTTTGAAGGCAATACCCCGATAGTACCAAGCGTCTGCATCGTCGGGCTGGCTGGTCAAAGCTTTCTCGTAGCTGACGATCGCCGCTTCATAATCTCCCACACAGAGCAAAGCGTTTCCCCGGCTGTAGAGCGCTTCCTCAAAGTCGGGGCGCAGTTCTAAAGCACGATTGAAGTGATCGATTGCGCCTTCATAGCGTCTGGTCACATAAAGAGCGGCTCCGTGCATGTACCAGGCATCGGCAAAATTGGGAAACTGCTCGATCGCTTTGAGAAAATAGGGAATTGCTTCTTCATAGCGCCCGATTGCATAGAGCGTCAGTCCTTGACTGTATTGAGCATAGGGATAGTTGGGTTGGATTTCGAGGACTCGATGAAAGCTGGCGATCGCGATTTCAAAATGTCCAGCGACATAGGCAGCCCAGGCGCGACTGTAGTGAAAATATCCAGCGTGAGGATGATGCGAAATGGCTTTTTCAAAGTGGGCGATCGCCGCTTCGTGCTGTCCTAAATTAATCAGAGCGCTGCCTTTCTCGCTGAGTGCGTCAAACAAGCTGGGGTTGAGGACAAGGGATTGGTCAAAGTAGGCGATTGCGTCGGCGTAGTCTCCGACCTGGCTAAAGGTGAGTCCTTGTTGCAAAAGGCTTTCGGCGGTGGCGTTTTCAGTCTGCACCATAGAGCGTCAACGTGTTCTCCCGTCGTTGTAACTATCCGGGTATGAGCGATCGGAGAAGTAATCTGAATTTAGATCCACAATTCCAGCCGCTTGAATCCTTAGAGGTTAAGGTTCCCTAAGAATCAGGGCAGATTGAGGTTTATGTAAAATTTTGGTAAAAATTCTCACTAAGTACAAAAGTCATTTGACTTATCGACCACCGCCAAATGAATGGTTCTGCACTGCGTCCGCGATCGTCGTTCTCTACCAAATGTTTGATGTCAGACCAATGTAACCGCCCTAGCATGGGGGATCTGGTGACTGCTCATCTCAAGAGGCGACTATGCAAACGACTACTAATCTGCAAACAAAACAACTAGGTAATTCTGATCTGCATCTCACCCCGATCGGTTTTGGAGCCTGGGCGATCGGCGGGGGCGGCTGGGAGTTTGGTTGGGGTCACCAGGAAGATCAGGAGTCGATCATGGCGATTCAGCGGGCCCTCGACTTGGGAGTGAACTGGATCGACACCGCCGCAGTGTACGGATTGGGACACTCTGAAGAAGTGGTGAGTCGGGCGCTCAAGGGACGATCGCAACCCTATGTGTTTACCAAATGCTCCATGATTTGGGATTTGGGACGAAAAAGGGACGATCGGTCGCAGCCTCAAGGCAGATTCTCTCCGACGTGAAGTAGAAGATAGCTTACGCCGACTACAAATCGAAGCGATCGACCTTTATCAGATTCACTGGCCAAACCCAGACGCGGATCTTGAGGAAGGCTGGAGTACGCTAACCTCAAACTGGTTCAACTGCTTAAAGAAATCGGTCAGCAAAGCGGCCATTCTGCGGGTGAAGTGGCGATCGCTTGGACGCTAAAGCATCCCGCTGTCACAGCCGCGATCGTCGGCGGTCGTAACGCCCAACAGGTTGAAGGGGTAATCGGAGCCGCAAATTATCAATTGAGTGAGCAAGCGTTGAACGCGATCGAGACGTTTTTGCAGCAAAATCCATAGGCAAAATCGGCGTTGCATAATGGAGGGATGAATGAGGGTGTTGTACTATGCAGTGTCGATACTGTGGGTCTACTGAGGTTCGCCAGAACGGGAAACGACGAGGCAAGCAAAATCATATCTGTCGCGCCTGCGGTCGCCAATTTATTGAAGGCTATGACCCACCCAAAGGCTACAGCGCAGCAACCAAGCAGGATTGCTTGATGCGTTACGTCAACGGCATGGGATTTCGCGCGATTGAGCGCTGTACTGGCGTGCATCATACAACCGTGATTCATTGGGTCAAGCAACTCGGACAGCAACTGCCGGATGCCCCACAGGAGTCGGAGATCCCAGAAGTGGGAGAACTCGATGAACTGGAAACCTATGTCGGGTCAAAAAAAACAAGGTGTGGATCTGGACAGCGGTGAATCATTTTCGGGCGGGCATTCTCGCCTGGGTGGTGGGAGATCACAGCGCGGAGACATTCAAACCCTTGTGGCAGATTGTCTGTTGCTGGCATTGCTACTTCTATGTCACGGATGGGTGGAAGGTTTATCCCAGTTTCATCGAGGAAGGCGACCACATCGTGAGCAAGACTTACATGACCAGAGTCGAAGGGGAAAATACTCGCTTACGCCACTACTTAGCTCGATTGCATCGCAAGACCTTGTGTTACTCCAAATCGGTCGAAATGCTGAAGCATTCGCTGCGCTTGCTCCTCCACTATCTAAAGTATTGGACAATACCCGTACTTACTTGATTCATCCCTCTGTTCAGCAACGCCGCAAAATCCATTATGCGATCAGACGTTATGAATTTAGGTATGAATTTAGGTATGTCAGCTAATACACCTCAGCAAAATAACAGCAAATTAGCCATGAATTAGTCTTGTGTTACCGTTGATTTTTTGCTGGTAGGTTGAATGCTTGATGCCATCCCTTAAACAGTTTGCAAAAAGTCTAAAGCGAGAGATTCACGTTGTCTATCTGGCAAGCAAAGATCCTAGAGTACCGTGGTATGCAAAGCTGCTGGCGGTTTTGATTGGGGCTTATGCGGTTAGTCCGATCGACCTCATTCCTGATTTCATTCCCATTTTGGGTCAGCTTGACGATCTGATTATTGTCCCATTGGGAATTTGGTTGGTTCTCAAAATGATTCCCCCGGCTGTGTTGAGTGACTGTCGATCGCAAGTTGCGTCTGATTCATCTGATCGCCCAGGACAAAATTGGATTGTGGCCGGAGCGATCGTCACCATTTGGTTTCTGATAGGAGTGCTAATGGTCTATTTGATCGGACTCTACCTAAACAAATAAACTACACTGCCTGAGCGATTATCGTCCGGTGGCGGGGCGTGTTGCGGGTGACTTTGGGATGGGTGAATCCGGCTTGAACGATCGCCCCTTCTAGATCAAACGAAAAGTAGTCATCCATATACGGCTCTGTGCTTTTGAGCAGCGTCAGAATGTAGGGCGGCATTTTGGCATAAATTTCTGACTGAGGATTCATGTCCATAATGGTCAGATGTCCACCGGGACGCAGTAGCCGTTTTGCTTCTTGAAAGACTTCTACTGCGGCAGTTCTAGGCAACTCGTGAAACATCAGACAAGCGGACACCAAATCAAAAGAAGCGGACGGTAAGCCTGTCGATTCAGCGGCGGCGTGAAGCCAAACTGGGGGATTTTGAGGGGCGAGTTCTTGAGTTCGATACTGAGCGATCGCCAAAAAGTAAGGTGACAAATCAACGCCCATAATCCTTGCGTCGGGGAAGGTTTCTTGTAGCTTAAAAGTACTCATTCCCACACTACAGCCCATGTCCAGAATGTCTTGTGGCGGTTTGGGTAGTTGAGCTTTCAACACATCATGGTAGCTTTGCCGCAGTCGAGAATCGCCTTCTATTCCCGCATCTTTCCAGATTCGAGCATGGACAGCATGAGCCGCAGATTCGACTTCGCTGGCAGGCTCCCAACCCAAATTTCCCTCGGTGTAGGCATGAAAGGGACGCAAATAATAATCGGGATAGGTGAGCGTGGGATTGTTAACTTGATTAAACTCGGTTGACCAATCGCGCGATCGTAGCTTTTTGGCATCTTCTAGCCAGTTGACCCCGATCGACGTTGCCCGTTTGATCATCATCTGACGCGCCTGATATTTTGCCAAATCAAATAGCGGCTTGATCGCCAAAATGCCGTTTACAACGCGAGAAGACAGACGAGGAGTGGAATCAACAGCAGTCATAAGTCGCAAAATTGAAACAACATTTGATCAACAAAATCATTATTGCAAAGTTGCTGCACCTGTGAATTGGCAGCGATCGCAATTTCCTCTTTAACTAATCACAAAATCATGATACAAGTGTTCTTAGAGAGCAAAGTTTAGATGACTAGACGATCTCAATTTGATATGATACAAATGTTCTAAAATCCATTACCATTTATTCTGTTATGGAATCCCTCACCGAAGCCCAAAGACAACTTTACGACTGGCTAGCCGAGTACATTCACCAACATCAGCATTCTCCCTCGATTCGGCAGATGATGGCCGCCATGAATCTCAAGTCTCCGGCACCTGTGCAAAGCCGTCTAGAACACTTGCGAAATAAAGGCTACATTGATTGGTCAGAAGGTCAGGCCCGCACCATTCGTCTGCTTCAGGCAACCCCCAAAGGAGTGCCGATTTTGGGTGCGATCGCCGCCACCAGCTTAGTTGAGAATTATCCCGACAACGAAGTTGAGCATTTGGATCTCTCCAGTCTGCTGCTCAAGCCACAACATTTTGCGCTCAAGGTCAGAGGTCACAGCATGATCGACGCTTTGATTGACGATGGCGATGTCGTGATCTTAAAGCCGACAGACGATCCCAAAACCCTCAAAAACGATACGATCGTCGCTGCCAGAGTCGAAGGCAAAACCACGCTCAAGTATTTTCAAAGAAAGGGCAGCAAAATCGTTTTGCAACCTGGCAACCCTAATCGAGAGCTTTACCCCGTCACCGAAGTTCCTGCCTCCCAGGTCGAAATTCAGGGCGTTTTGGTAGGAGTGTGGCGCGGCTACGGCAAGCTGTAGTTTTGACAAACTCAGATTCTTCCTGATTCTACTCACTGTGAGATGATGTCTGAATTGCAAACCGCATCAGCCAGGCTCAACAGGAGTTGCTGTCCGTCGTGAATTCATTTTCGTCCTTCCTCAAAGTTTTTCAAAGTCGCAAAATGGCGGCTCTCCTTCTCCTGGGCTTCGCATCGGGACTGCCGTTATATCTAACGAGTCGAACTTTGCAAGCATGGATGACCGTAGAAGGGGTCAAACTGGGTGCGATCGGGCTGTTTAGTCTGGTTGGCTTGCCTTATTCTCTGAAGTTCATTTGGTCGCCGCTGCTCGATCGCTACATGCCCCCCTTTTTGGGCCGTCGTCGCGGCTGGTTGGTGATTACCCAGGTGGGGTTGGTGGTCGCGATCGCGCTGATGGCAACGCAAAACCCCAAAGAGTCTCTTCAGCTGCTGGCGATTAATGCCCTCTTGATCGCCTTTCTGAGCGCCAGTCAAGACATTGCTTTTGATGCTTATCGCACAGACGTATTAAGTCCGCCTGAAATGGGAGCCGGAGCCGCCGTCACCGTTTTAGGATACCGAATTGCGCTACTGCTGACAGGTTCTTTAGCCCTGATTTTGGCGGATCGAATGCCCTGGCAATTGGTCTATCTGCTGTTGTCTCTATTTATGGGCATCGGCATTATCGCCGCGTTTTGGGCCCCCGAACCTGACCTGCGGACTCAACCTCCTGCGTCTCTGGCAGAAGCGGTAACGTTGCCATTTATCGAGTTTTTCCAGCGGCTCGGACAGATGCGGGCGATCGCCGTTCTAGTGTTCATTGTGCTGTACAAGCTGGGAGACTCGCTCGTCAATAACATGGCGACCCCGTTTTTGCTCAAGACAGGCTTTACCCAAACTGACATTGGCGCGATTCAAGGCGGGATGGGGCTGCTGGCGACGATCGTCGGGACGCTGACCGGAGGAGCAATTCTCAGCAAAATTGGCATCTATCGATCGCTCTGGGTATTTGGCGGACTACAAGCCATCAGCAACCTGACCTATCTAATTTTGTCGCTGCTTGGAAAGAGCTATCCCTCAATGGTGGTCGCCATTAATATTGAAAACTTTTGCGGTGGACTGGGAACGGCTGCTTTTGTGGCGTTTTTGATGAGTTTGTGCAACCAGAGATTTTCAGCGACTCAGTTTGCGTTGCTCTCTAGCTTGATGGCTGTCAGTCGAGACATTCTGGTCGCCCCTGCTGGAAAGTTAGTTGAAGGGACGGGCTGGCCGGCGTTTTTTGCGATTACGATTTTGGCGGCTGTTCCTGGATTAATGCTGCTGCCAATCTTTGCCCCTTGGAATGGTGAGCCTCCAAAGATCGAAGAAATTTCTTAAGAAGTCGCTCCATTTCGTCAACCGGGATCGGGACTTGAGCGGTAGGATTAGATTAGAGATTTTTACAAATCTTGAGCTTATTTGTTCTACCCCTATCCCTTCATTGCGATCGCCCGTCCTATGGCTTTCTTTCGTCAGTACATTGCCCCCCTACTGGTTGTGCTGGTTTTTATCGTCTCCCTTGTTGCGGTGAGTGCCAGAATCTTTTTGCCCAATGACATGGCCGCCCCTGCCCCGATCGAGGAAGTGACCCCAACCAGCGACAAAGCCCAATCCCCCACAGGTGAGAGCGTTGCAGACTTACCACCTGCTCTCTCAGCGCTACTTAAAGGGTTGCCAGACGAGCCAGGGTTGTCAGAACAGCTTTAGAGGAAGGATTTCGATGATCTGTTTCCCCTTTGGGGGTAATCCGCTTCGCGGGTAGGGGGAAGGGATGAGAAATCTGTAAAAAATTTGGGCTGGGCTACTGAGATTGACTAGAGCATCACCCCTTTCTATCACTAGCACATCAATCCTTTCATCCCTCACCCCCTGTGTTCGACCTGCCCCTCGATTACCGCTTGCTAACTGGTTCAACCTTGGATCGGGCGTTGCTGGTGAAATTTATGCAGCGCACTTATCGAGAGCTTTTTCCGCAGGGAGAGGTTGACCATTTGGTGCTGACGGTTGAGCAATATTTTTCTAAAGAAACGCCGCTGTGGTGGGTTGAGTGGACTGAGGAAGATTTGAATCTAGCGGACGGGATGCCTTCTGCGCGATCGATTCATCCAATTGCTTGCCTCTGGGTCGGAAACGCGATCGATCAGGCGAGTGGCGATCGTCATGCCCACATTTTTTTACTCTACGTGTCACCTCAACATCGGCGCAAAGGCATCGGAGCGACCCTGGTGCGGTACGCTGAAAGTTGGGCAAAAGCGAGGGGCGATCGCCAAATTGGTTTACAAGTTTTTCAATCTAACCAACCTGCGCTTAAGCTCTATCAATTCCTGGGGTATGAGACTCAATCTTTGTGGATGGTCAAATCCCTGGAAGACTGAGCAATGTTCTGATTTTTGAGTCGAAATCTGGCTTAAAACTCAAAACTTTCTGGCCGTTTGGTGCTGTAAAGTTACAGATATGTATAGTGATGATGACTTGACCGTTCTCGATATCGAAGCTGATTTAGCAGACCCTTTAGATCAGATTCCGATTATCGAAGATGAGTCAGCAACCCCAAAACCAGACCCCGACGAAATGTTAGCGCTCCTCGACTCGCAGGATGTGCAACATCGGATGCTGGCTGCCAGAGCGTTTTGTGAATTGCAAGACGATCGCGCCATTCCGCATCTGATTGGGTTGTTGAGCGATCCCTGTCCGCTGGTGCGGGTGAGTGCTGCTTATGGGTTGGGGCGCAATCCCAGTCATGATGCGGTAGAGTCACTGATCGCGCAGTATGAGCAAGATTGGAATGGCTATGTGCGAAAGGGTGTGGTTTGGGCGTTGGGCAACTGTCGCGATCGCCGCGCTTTACAAACTTTAATTGATGCTTTGAAGACGGATATTTCTGCGGTGCGACTTTGGGCGGCCAGTTCTCTCGCGCAGATGGCGACGGTGGGTTATGAGGTGGTGGTGGCTTCGACTCCGCCGTTGATCGAGGCACTCAGACAAGATCCGATCGCAGCCATTCGCAGCAATTGTGCGTGGTCGTTGGGTCAACTCTGCCGAGAACTGCCGTCAAACGTGATTTATGCGACGGCGATCGATGCTCTGATCGAAGCGTTTGCCGAAGATGAAGATGTGGGCGTGAGAGAAGATGCGAAAGCCTCAATGCTCAAGGTGGGCGATCCGCGTGGGTTGCAGGTGATCGAAGAATTGGAGCAGGAAGGACTGCCGTGGGAAAGAGGCCGCGAATCTTGGGGCTAAGAAAACTGCGGATTAAGGAAACTATGAATTACTCATAGCGTGTCTTTTTCGACTTAATCACCTCGATCACATCGTCATGTCTTTTCCCCTCAATGATGTCTTTGAGATGGATTTGCCCATTAATATATTGAAGGTGGATGCGCCAGCCTGAGACTTTATTAACGTGAATTCGATGGAGTTTTTTCGCTTCGTTATTGAGCGCTTCGCCCCCTAAATCCCCCATTCTGAGGGACTTTGAATCAGCATAATTTCTTTGAACTCTGAAATTTTTTCTTGGTCAAAGTCCCCCAATTTGGGGGATTTAGGGGGCTGAAGCCGACTCAAACGAAGCGAGTCCCTCTCATCGAACTGACGTTTTATTAATATCAGCGCGATAGATTGCCTGCTTGATACCTTTTACTTTGTGCAGCCTTGTTTTTGGGAATGTTCTTGTTCGATGGCATTCGTTGTCTTCAAGCTCTGCCAAGGCTTCAAGAAAGCCAATCTTTAGCTCGTCGTCTGGCAAAACTTTGATAGCTTGATAAATGATGCCGTATTCATCACAGAGAGTCAGGGTTTATGCCATGAGCAAACTTACGATCGAGCAGTTTCTCGTTGGTGGTGGAGTAGCTCTTGATATAGAGACTCTGCCACATCTTTGTATGCCCGATCGAGATCATGAGAGTTGACCGATCGAAAAAGCGTAAAAATAACTTGCCCAAAAATTGGATCTTCGTCAATGGTCAAAACTACGCTAAGTTTTTGAGAAACCCCTAGTGTGTAGAGCGAAGATTCGTAGCCATTTAAACCCGATGGTAGGGAGAGACGACGCAACTGACGATAAACATCTGCTTCTTGAGTTGGGAAAAGGCTGACACATTCATTGATCTTGTTGACTGTTGTGGCTTTGTCATCTTCGCTCAATTCGTCAAGATCCTTCTCAAAGCTCTTCGTTCACTCAATTAAGATATCCACGCTGAGGGCCGCCAATATAAATTTAGCTATCTTCCTTCAATCTCAGCATAGCAGCGAAACTTGTTCATTTTCCCAGTTCTCACGATGCTCTTCCAGGGTGAATCGGACATGTGAACAGACCTGGAGAAATAACTCAGCGACTTCAGTTACTTTGACCATATGGGTGAAGAAAATTTTTGGGATCTACTCAAGTGAGAGCGATCGAGCGGCTTGTATCCTCACTGCTTTTCCCAGATGGCGCAATTTTTGGCAACAGCTTTGGAGTTTTCTCTCGTAAATTCACAATATCTCAGGCTCCATGAATCGTACTGAGATTGACTAACACGGCTAAAATCATAACCGCGACGGTATACTTCTTTGTCTTGAGAATGCGCTCTTTGAAAATCTGAGATGCTATCTAACTATCGCTCAAAAACTTGATTAGTCGCTTGAAATGTTTCTCCTGCAAAAGCTGAAAAATCATGTGAGAGCGCGTCAATCATCCGAAATAGAGATTGTTCATCACCTGCGATGTATCTATCAAGGAACAATAGCGGCTTTTCTTTAAGGGCATTAAAGCAATGACGATAAAATGTGAGCGTCAGTCCAGCATCTGTAAGAGAACGGTAGTGATGAAGTGCTTTCCAGGCGTTCTCATCTTTTGGATTGTTTTGGAGAATTGTTAATAACTTTGACGGTGCATCATAATCAACGGCAGATGCACTCTGACTAGTTAGCACTGATTGCACATTTATTGCATCTGTTATTGGCTGACAGGCTACAAACAATACAACGAGCAGCCCAACTAATGTAACGAACAGAAATCGCATAAAACTTTCTAATCTAATGGTCTTCCTTAAGAAGAGTTTGCCCCACTTTTCTTGAAGCATTTAGATTAGTCTGAGTTTTTGGCAAAGACGATCGAATAATCGAGACATCGCCCTTGGACAAGTCACCTTTGAATCACGATCACAAATGATATCCCCAACGGTTTGAGAAAGTCAGAGATATCACTCATACTGCACAACAGAACTTACAAAATTCACATGTTGTAAATCACGGTCTAAAAGATTGCGATCGCAAAATCTATACCAATTTGATTACATCACCACGTCGAACGGTGCCACCTTGAGCAACGCTGGCGTAAATTCCGACATTACCTTGATTATGCTTGACCGCAGTTCGCAAAACCTCGACATCATTGGGCAATTCACCTTGGGCCATTGTCGTCATCACACAGCGAGGACAGCCCCCCGTCACCGTCAACTGGACTTGACCCCCGATCGCCAACGTCTGCCCAATCCAATCATTTTCGACAAATCCTGTTGAGCCGTTAGCTGCGACCATAATGTTAGGACGAAAGCGCCGAGTTTCAAATCGAGAACCAGGGGTAATTTGTTGAAACTGATCGAGCGTCGCCGTGGTTAATAAGTGGATCGTTGCTCCATCAAAAAATGTGTTGGCAAGCGTGGCTTCGTCAGTCACTACGTCTTGATGAGGCAGCCCTTCAACCGACGGCCAATATTCTTCTAGACTGGGTTTTTGAGGCGCGATCGTTTCTAATTTCACCTCACGACCCAACAGACTAGAGAGAATTTGGTCGGCATCTTGGGCACTGCTGAACACGATCGACCCATCCGGCAGCGTGATCTTCACTTGCGATAAGTCAACGCCGTCTCCCGACTCGGCCAGGGTCGCCCGACAATCAAACATTTTGCCCCACTTACGCGGATTTTTGGCGCTGACAGTCATTCCCGTCGCCTTATCGATTAGAGCAAAGGCACGATCGCCCAGCAATCCCTGTTCTGCCACCTGACTCGCATTCAACTCTTCGCCCAGCATCGATTTAATTGGATAGCGCCAGAGCGACACGACTGAACCTACGATCGATTCATCCACCATATCGAATCCTCAAAATTTGTGATTTAGCGTCAACTCAATGAAGTTCTTTCGCTTCTTTATTAAGAGCCTCTGCCCCCCAAGCTGCCAGTTCTGGGGGACTTTAAGACAAGAATTCTAGTTCGGAGTCCTCCATGTTAGGGAAATTGAGGGGCAATCCAAATCTGCAATCCCTTGTGGATATCTTGAAGCGCGAAGTGAAGAATTTCGTCGAATTCACGTTGATTTAGCATCCTGCGAAATATCGTTGCTGTCAATTTTTGGTTGATAAAAAGTTAACTCTACGTTCACACAAGGCTTGCAGCATAGGGTTTGACTAGTTTCTTCGCTTCTTCTGCGGCTGCTTCTTGTAAGAGACTTTCTGCGAGTTTGCGTTTGCCTTCTGCGTCTAATTTTTTCGTTTCGTCATGCAATACTCGTTCGTTGACGCTCTGATTCCAATAGTCCAGCGATTCCATTCCCAAAAGTGCCATCTTTCCGACAAATTGACGCAACACCTCATTGGTTGGGCCCAGTGATGTAAAGTCGATTGTCAGTAGCGTTACCAGAATTTAGCGTAGGAATTCGCAGCAGCAATCTTTACGAATCGCCATTGTGATCTGAGAGCAGTTTTAGAACCGCTGCGTCTCGAAGAAATTTTTGAAATACGATCGGCTCGATCGCTACAGTGAACGATAATCTGACTGCATTTTTGATACGGTCAATTTGAATACCATTTGTTATAACAAGTCGGGTTTAACTTCTCTTTAGGTTTGGTTCAGGTTTGTTGTTTGAGATTGCAAATAGTGTTCTTACCCCGGATGTAAAGTTTATGTCTCCAGAAGCGCAACAATTTCTCGGAACGTTTACTTCGGAGTCCTTTTACTATTGGGCTTCGGTTTTTATGCTGCTGATCCACGCAGGCTTTCTTGCTTATGAAGGAGGAGCCTCGCGCACCAAAAATGTGCTGGCCACAATGGTCAAAAACCTGCTGACGCTGGCGAGTGTTGGGTTAGCGTTTTTCTTTTTTGGCTGGTGGGTTTACAACGCTTTTCCATTTTTCCCCGTTACGGGTGGCATTCTGGGCCCGTGGACAAATCCTGAGCAGAGCGAAACGATCAAAGCCGCAATGGTTTATGTAGATGCGTCTTACCCCTGGTCGCCTGCTTTGGGGCCCAATACCAGCGATCACATTACGGGCGTTTTCTTCTTTGCCTTTGCGCTGTTTGCCATGACGACAGCATCGATTTTGTCAGGCGCGTTGATTGAGCGGGTCAAGATTGGCGCTTATCTGGTGCTGTCGATCGTCCTGGGAGGCTTTACCTGGGTCGTCGCCGCTGCCTGGGGCTGGAACGCTTATGGGTGGATGTTTACCAAGCTGGGCTATCACGATTTTGGCTGTGCAGGTGTGGTACATGGCGTGTCGGGTTTCTTTACATTAGGCGTGCTGTTAAATCTGGGGGCCAGAGTGGGCAAGTACGATGAAAATGGCAAACCGCGCCCGATCTTGCCTCACAATTTGCCACTGACGATGGTGGGCTTGATGCTAATTTTTGTGGGCTTCTACGCCTTTCTTGCCGCCTGTCTGATCTTTTTGCCAGGGTACGCCAGAGAAACCACAATTTACGGAACGCCGATGACACTAGCTTCGGTGGGAGTCAGTACCACAATGGCGCTGGCGGCAGGACTGGTGGGCGCTTACGTTTCCTCAAAGGGCGACCCGTTTTTCACAATTTCAGGCGGACTGGCGGGCATCATCGCAACTGGGGCAGGCATGGATCTGTATCACCCTGCTCTTGTGATTGTGCTGGCGTTTATCGCTGCGTTTTGTATGCCGAAGATGATCATTTCGATCGAGAAGATGGGCATTGATGATGCCGTCGGTGCGGTGGGGGTGCATGGATTTTGCGGGGTGTTTGGTGCCGTCGCGGTTGGAATCGCAGCCAATGGCTATCCGCAGGGCGAAGGCATTCCATCGATTAATTTGGGGGGTCAGGTCGTGGGCACGCTGATTTGCACCATTGTTTTGGGCTTTATTCCGGGCTACGGGACAAGCTGGCTCTTAAAGAAATTTAACCTGCTGCGCGTGTCGCGAGAAGAGGAGATCATGGGGCTGGATCTCGCTGACTTGGGGGTTGAAGGTTACCCAGAATATGCCTCAATGTCTCTAGTTTCTCATCTTGCCAGCACGAGTGAAACGGTTCCGATCGCCACGCCCAAACTATCCGCCGAATAGGAGAATCATCATGCCAAGTCCATTCTCGACCTTCAAAGAGTTTTCTGAGACCAAGGGGCCGATTTACACGTTTGCCAACAATCCGACGATGATTGGGATTTTGCTGCTGATTTCTGTGGCGATTTCGCTCTATTTCATCTATGCCTCCTTCACCATGCAAGATGGGTCAAAATCCAAAAATCCGGCGATTTTGAGTATTCTCGTTTTGGCCAGTGTGGGGTCGATGATCAGTTCCTGGGTTCAGACTGCCAAAGATTCGACTACGGCTGATCGTCGCGTCAGATCTGAAATGCAAGCAAACTGGCAACCTTTGGCGATGCTAGGGTTATTGGGAACCGGAACGACGATCGGACGGCGGCGATCGAGAAAGCGGAAATCCAATCTGCGTCGTTAACGTAGCGTCAGTTCGATAAAGTTTTTTCGCTGCGTTGTCAAGCGCTTCTGCCCCCCAACCCCCCATTGTGGGAGACTTTAAGACAAGGATTCCAGTTCAAAGTCCCCTACTTACAGGACTTAGCTTGGGGACTCCCCCATGCCTGAAAGATGTTGGTAATGACAAGCACTTGTGGGGGATTTAGCTTGCTCTCCCGAATTTGCAACCGCAGCAGAGCATTTTCATCAAGCTGAGGGCTGTCTAAATTTAGACGATCGCTTCTACATTTTTCCCCTACACGCCTTTCCATTGAATTTTAGGAGGTTCTGTCTGGGCCAATAGCTTGCCGTTTGAGATCACATATTGGACGGTAGCGCGGCGACGAATGGCATCGTAGCGATCGTCGGCATCCAATACAATCAAATTGGCAGGCTTGCCCACCTCAACGCCATACTGGTCTTCAACATGCAGCGTTTTTGCCCCGTGCCACGTCACCATGTTATAACAAGCCTCAATCTCAGACATTCCAGTCATCTGACAAACGTGAACCGCCATCGACGCGACATCCAGCATGTTTCCCGTACCAAGCGAATACCAGGGATCTTGTACACAGTCATGACCTAGACTGACATTCAGCCCTTGTTGCCAGAGTTCTTTAACCCTCGTCACACCTCGACGCTTGGGATAGGTATCCGTTCGACCCTGTAATGTAATGTTGATCAAAGGGTTAGCGATGAAATTGATCGCAGTGCGCTGCAAAAAGCCCATCAGCTTGAAGGCGTAAGCATTGTTGTAAGACCCAAACGCTGTCGTATGGCTCGCCGTCACCCGCAAACCCATCTCTTGACGCATCGCACAGGCCGCCACCACTTCTAAAAACCGGGACTGATCATCGTCAATCTCATCACAGTGAATGTCAATTAAGCGATCGTACTGTTCCGCCAGTTCAAAAATCCGATGCACCGATCGCACCCCATCTTCGCGAGTCAGTTCGTAATGGGGAATGCCGCCAACGACATCGGTTCCCATTTTCATCGCTTCCTCAATCAGCGACTCATTTTTAGCCCCTCCATAAATGCCGTCTTGAGGAAAGGCTACGACTTGCAGCGTCATCCAATCTTTGACTTCTTCCCGAACTTCTAACAAAGCTTGCAGGGCGGTCAGACTCGACTCGCTCACATCGGCGTGACTGCGGACAAAGAGAACCCCTTGCGCGGCCTGCTGTTTGAGCGTGGCGATCGCCCGTTGCTTGACGTTATCCAACGACAGATTTTGCTTATACTCTCGCCAGATCTCGATTCCTTCAAACAGGGTGCCGCTTTGATTCCAGCGAGGGTTTCCAGCGGTCAGGGCTGAGTCAAGATGAATGTGGGACTCGACAAAAGGCGGACTGACTAGCTGATTGGCAACGTTCAACTCCAAAACAGCCGCTCCCTCAATAAAAGGGGCAACCGCCACAATTTTGCCATTCTGGATCGCGACATCGACTTGCTCAACGCGATCGACAGCACCCAACAATCGACCCTGCCGCAGAACAATATCGTAAAGCTGATCAGACATAAATCAGGCACCTTTTGAAGCGATCGTTTCATCCACTCTAGCGGAAGTTTACGGCGCAAAAAGGTGCCCAATTCTGCATTCTTGAAAGTGAATTGCAGTAGCAAAAACTAAAGGACTGGATGAGAAGCAATCTGAGGTTTGCGCGTTCCAAAGCTTCAAACTTGAGTCACTGTCACAATTCAATCAGCCTTTAATAACTCTGCCGTTCCATCAGTGGCTCTAACCAGGGCTGAAACTGGTCGCGGCGAAAGATCTGAGCGCGACGACGATAGTCAAACCGCACTAAGCTCGGCAGTCCATGTTTACGAAGACAGTCTTTGATCCAGGACGCAACGCCCTGACCCGCTTCAGGTAACATTTCGGTTTGAAAAGGGCCATACATCAGCACCAATTGACTGTGGGTTTGAAGCGGCGAATCTTGCTCGATTAGCTTCGTCAGGTTGGTGTGAGGGTTGTAGCTGTGAGAGTGATGGCCTTCTTGGCGCGATCGACTGCGAACATCTGAAGATTGAGGCTTACGTTGAGAATGTCGGTGGGGCATATAACTCCTTACGAGAGGGTACAAAAATAGCCAATCAACTCCCGCCTGTTACGTATCCAGGCATATCAGGAGTCAGTTGGCTGTGGGGTAAATGCAACTTAAGTCAAGGTGTAAAGCTTTATAAGTTGATAGTATTATCTTTTATGAAAAAGTGCAAACATTAACAGATTGATATATCAAATGGGGCCGATTGGAGACAGAAGTGTGTTAGCGGCGACAAGAAGAAGGGCGTACGCGCTAATTCCCTCAAAAATTCAACTCTGAGCCAAACAATACAATCTGCTCTATCAAATCTGATAAGTTAGCTTCAGACCAACTGTAAGAAAACGGCGAACTGAACTAATGACTGTCTATGAATATCGGGCAGGTCTAGAGGGCGTTCCAGTCACCCAATCCGGCATCAGCTTTGTCGATGGGCAAAAAGGCATCCTGGAATATCGCGGCATCCCCATTCAGGAACTTGCAGCCAAAAGCACTTTCCTGGAAACAGCCTATCTCTTGATCTGGAAAGAATTGCCAACCCAAGACGAGCTAGAAGAGTTTAAGCACGAAATCCGCTATCATCGGCGGCTCAAATATCGCATTCGAGACATGATGAAGTGCTTTCCCGAAAGCGGTCACCCGATGGATGCACTTCAGGCTTGTGCGGCAGCCTTGGGCCTATTTTACTCACGTCGCGCCCTGGATGATCCGACCTACATTCGGGCAGC
Organism: Phormidesmis sp. 146-12; assembly: GCF_052939495.1. NCBI lineage: Bacteria > Bacillati > Cyanobacteriota > Cyanophyceae > Leptolyngbyales > Leptolyngbyaceae > Phormidesmis > Phormidesmis sp. 146-12. Next base: position 93,656 of record NZ_JBJPHS010000014.1, read on the forward strand.
AGTCGTTCGGCTTTTGGCCAAGATTCCTACAATGGTCGCCGCCTTCCAACTGATGCGAAAGGGCAACGATCCAGTACAGCCTCGTGACGATCTGGGCTACGCCGCCAACTTTCTCTACATGCTCAACGAGAAAGAACCTGACCCTTTTGCGGCGCGAATTTTTGAAGTTGCACTGATTCTTCACGCAGAACACACGATCAACGCCTCAACCTTTTCGGCAATGGTCACTGCTTCTACGCTGACTGATCCCTATGCAGTCGTGGCCTCGGCGGTCGGTACGCTGGCTGGCCCGCTACATGGCGGAGCCTCTGAGGAAGTGATCGAGATGCTCGAAGAAATCGGCTCTGTTGAGAATGTCCGCCCCTACTTAGACGGCCTTCTAGAACGCAAATCTAAAATTATGGGATTTGGGCATCGAGTTTACAAAGTTAAAGATCCCAGAGCCACTATTTTGCAGCAGCTTGCCGAACAACTTTTTGAGAAATTTGGTCACGACAAATACTACGATATCGCCACTGAGCTAGAACGCGCCGTCGAAGAAAAATTGGGCCACAAAGGCATTTATCCCAACGTTGATTTTTATTCTGGACTGGTGTATCGCAAGTTAGGAATTCCTACAGACCTGTTTACGCCTGTGTTTGCGATTTCTCGTGCGGCTGGCTGGCTGGCTCACTGGCGCGAACAACTGGGCGAAAATCGCATCTTTCGGCCAACTCAGATTTACACCGGATTGCACTCCTCGCCTTACATTGAGATTGACGATCGCTAGTCCGTAAGTACGGTATGAAGGGTGTCACCCCTCTTGTGCAATTCCCGATCCCTTGCAAACATAACAACGTGACGATTTTCAGGAACTCCAGCCCTCAGGAATCTTGCTTCTGGGGGCTTCTTTTATGGAAAGTCTGTAGGGATACGGCTGTCTAAGGGATCCTATGGAGTTCTATCTAGAGAACGGGAAATTGACCACTTGTGAGTAGCTCAAAGAGACTTCCGAGGATTATTCACCTGCTCCATTCCTCAGAGTCGATAGATCGCTTCCCAACCATTCACTTCAGTCAATCCCTCTCATTGGATACTTTGATAGGCAAAAAGCTCAGAAATTCAGGACTTTGATCCGGTTCCGTTCCCAGAGTAAAGATATACTGATAGGCGTTAAGGTCGTCAAAAACCTTCATCTGAAAGGATCGGCTGGCGACGACTCGTTTGATGACTTGATGCGGATTGGGAAACATGAACCCAGGAATTGACCTTCAAGGAACTTTTATTGAATCCGTTAAAGGATTTGGCATTCCACCGGGAGCTGCTAAAGCCCTTTGGATGCCTCTGCCAATGGTAGTCATGCTGATCGTGGCCACCCTGGGTGTATTCACGATGGTTTGGCTCGAACGAAAAATCTCAGCCGCCGCACAACAGCGGATCGGGCCAGAATTCATCGGGCCGTTAGGGATATTGGCTCCGCTTGCAGACGGGCTAAAGCTGGTCTTTAAAGAAGATACCGTCCCGGCAAAGGCTGACTCGTTGCTGTTCCTCCTTGGCCCAGTGATTGTCGTTTTGCCTGTGTTTTTGTCGTATCTGATTGTCCCGTTTGGCGAAAACATCGTCATGACCGACGTGGGCACTGGAATCTTTCTGTGGATTGCTCTGTCTAGCGTCGCACCGATCGGTCTGCTGATGTCCGGCTATGCCTCCAACAACAAATACTCCCTGTTGGGGGGGTTGAGAGCGGCAGCCCAATCGATCAGCTATGAGTTGCCCCTGGCGCTATCCGTCTTGGCGATCGTCATGATGTCTAACTCTCTAAGCACGATTGACATTGTGCAGCAGCAATCTGGCTACGGCATCCTCGGCTGGAACATCTGGCGACAACCCGTGGGCTTTCTGATTTTTTGGATCTCCGCCCTTGCCGAATGTGAACGCATTCCCTTTGACCTCCCAGAAGCCGAAGAAGAATTGGTCGCAGGCTATCAGACCGAATACTCTGGCATGAAGTTTGCCCTCTTCTACATCGCTTCTTACGTCAATCTGGTGCTATCTGCCTTGCTGTTCGCCGTTCTCTATCTCGGCGGCTGGGAATTTCCTGTGTCGGTGAGCGTGATTGCGAGTGCGATCGGAGTTAGCGAAAACACCCCCTGGCTCCAAGTTTTGACGGGCACCCTGGGCATCGTCACCACCTTGCTCAAAGCCTATTTTCTGCTCTTCTTGGCAGTTCTCTTGCGTTGGACAGTGCCGCGTGTACGGATTGACCAATTGTTAGACTTAGGTTGGAAGTTTTTGTTGCCCGTCTCCCTGGTGAATCTGCTCCTCACCGCAGGGTTGAAGTTGGCATTTCCCTCCGCTTTTGGAGGCTAGAAAATTAGGGATGAGGGATGAAGGATGAAAGAGTTTTGAGTCTGAGTTCTGACTTTCAGGTTGTTCAGAGGTTCAGCCACTTCTCTAACCCCCCGTGTCCGGTTCATCCCTCATCCCTCATCCCTCATCCCTTCTGGAGAACACTCATGCTTAAGTTTCTTAAACAGGTTAGTGACTATACCAAAGAGGCAGTTCAGGCGGGAAAATATATTGGTCAGGGGCTATCTGTCACCTTTGATCACATGCGCCGCCGCCCGATTACTGTGCAATATCCCTACGAAAAGTTGATTCCTTCTGAGCGGTTTCGAGGGCGGATTCACTTTGAGTTTGACAAGTGCATCTCTTGTGAAGTCTGTGTCCGCGTTTGTCCGATCAATCTGCCTGTGGTGGATTGGGAATTTAACAAAGAAACGAAGAAGAAAAAGCTCAACCACTACAGCATCGATTTTGGAGTCTGTATTTTTTGCGGCAACTGTGTCGAATATTGCCCCACGAACTGCTTGTCGATGACCGAGGAATATGAGCTATCGACCTACGATCGCCACGAACTCAATTACGACAACGTGGCACTGGGCCGTCTGCCCTACAAGGTGACGGATGATCCAATGGTCACGCCGCTGCGCGAACTGGTTTACTTGCCCAAAGGGGTGCTTGATCCTCACGACCTTCCCGCTGATGTGCGGCGATCGGGCAAAACCCCAGAAGAAATCTTGGAATCAGAAAAATAGCAGGCAATTGGCGATGAGCTAGTTGCCAACTGCTGCTCAACAAGGAGTTAGAAATCGTGAATTTGGCAGAAGGGGTTCAAATTGTTTCCTTTGGGATTCTGGCAGTGATGATGCTGGGGTCGGCCTTTGGCGTAGTGCTGTTAAATAACGTGGTTTATTCAGCTTTTTTGCTGGCTGGCGTGTTTATTAGCATCTCAGGGCTTTATCTGTTGCTCAATGCTGACTTTGTGGCGGCGGCTCAGATTCTCATCTATGTCGGTGCGGTCAACGTGCTGATTTTGTTTGCCATCATGCTGGTGAACAAGCGACAAGACTTTGTGACGGTGCCGAGAATTTGGATTCGTCAGGTGGCGACGGCTGTTGTTTGTGTGGGCATTTTTGCGCTACTGGGGACGATGGTCGTCACGACTCCCTGGGCGATCTCGACAGCGATGCCTGCGGGGGATGCGTCGATCGTCAAGATCGCTCTACATCTCTTCAGCGATTTCTTGCTGCCGTTTGAGTTGGCTTCGGTGCTGTTGCTGATGGCGCTGATTGGTGCAGTGGTGCTGGCACGTCGCGAGTTTCTACCCGAAGCAACGCTGGATGCGGATGGCACTGAAGCCCTCACCTTGCCAGAACGCCCTCGCGAGTTAATGACCACCGGCCGCAGCGATGGCACTATTCAGTAGGAAGCAAAACTATGCAACTTCAATACTTTTTGCTGATTGCAGCAGCACTTTTCTGTATTGGCATCTATGGGCTGATTACGAGTCGAAATGCGGTGCGCGTCTTGATGTCGATCGAGCTAATGCTGAATGCAGTCAATCTTAATCTGATGGCGTTTTCTAACTACCTCGACCCAGACACAATTAAGGGACAGATTTTCACCATTTTTGTGATCACGATCGCAGCAGCAGAAGCGGCGGTTGGGTTGGCGATCGTCTTGGCTATCTACCGCAACCGCGACACCGTGGATATGGAGCAATTCAATCTACTCAAGTGGTAAGCGTTGGATTGCCCAAACAATAAAATTCTGAGAATGAAGGGTGCAAGCGATTGTGCCCTTCTTTTTAGGGGTCATCCTTAAAAAGGACAAAAAGGACGATGAATGTTTGACAATATTTGCAAATTTTTGGTTGAAACCTTCCCGATCGATTTTGCAAGCTGGCTTTTGGGAGACCCAATTTCTCTCACAGAACTCAGCCCCTCAGAGCTTTCGACGGAACCTATTCGAGCAGACGCATTGATTCTCCTGGAGTCAGACAACCTCGTGCTTCATGCCGAATTTCAGACCCAGCCCAAGGCTGAGATTCCCTTTCGGATGATTGACTATCGGCTGCGCGTCCACCGTCGCTTTCCCAACAAACAGATGCGACAGGTTGTAATCTATCTCAAGCCCACGACATCAGAACGTGTCCAGCAGACCAGATTTAGCCTCGAACGGACTTCTCACGAATTCGATGTGATTCGGCTTTGGGAACAACCTACCAGCGTCTTTTTGCACTCTCCAGGGTTGCTGCCGTTTGCGGTTTTGAGTCAGACAGACGATCGGGCACAAACGCTTCAGGAAGTTGCTCAAGCAGTTGCAAACATTTCTGACCAGCGAATGCAAAACAATGTAGCAGCTTCTACTGCGATTCTGGCTGGCTTAGTATTAGAGAAGGACTTGATTCAAACCATTTTGCGGAGAGGACTTATGCAAGAGTCAGTCATTTATCAGGACATTCTTCTAGAAGGCAAAGCAAAAGGCAAGGCAGAAGGCAAGGCAGAAGGCAAGGCAGAAGCGCTGGAGCAAGTTGCGACCAACCTGTTGAATGAGGGAATGACGATCGACATCGTGGTTAAGGTTACAGGACTCTCGATCGAGCAAGTCCGACAGCTACAAGCCAAATCCACCTGAAAGTTGTCAGTCCTAAAAAGAAGGACGGTAGACTTTGAAGACCGGACGACCACAGGGTAGAGTTTAACGATCACACTCAGCTAAAGTACTGTGCAGCTAAAGCAGGTCATCATCATTCATAAAGCAGGCGATCCTCTGAGTCGTAGCTGGGCTGAGAAGTGCGCTCGTCAATTAGAGAAGCTTGATTGTCAGGTTTTGTTGGGGCCAAGTGGAGCCAATGACAATCCTTATCCCGTGTTTTTGGCATCGGTGCAGCCGCCGATCGACCTGGCGATCGTGTTGGGTGGCGACGGGACTGCTCTATCTGCGGCAAGAAATTTAGCGGCGGATAAAATTCCAATTTTGGCGGTGAATGTCGGCGGACATTTGGGGTTTCTCACGGAGTCGTCAGAAGATTTTGACACAGAGACCGTGTGGGATCGGTTGCGAGACGATCGCTTTGCCGTCCAGCGGCGGATGATGCTGCAAGCGATGATTTTTGAGGGCAATCGCACCAATTTGGAGCCGATGAGCGATCGCTTTCTCGCCTTAAATGAGATGTGCGTCAAGCCTGCTTCTGCCGATCGCATGATCACCTCGATTTTGGAAATGGAAATTGATGGCGAAGTGGTCGATCAATATCAGGGCGATGGGCTGATTGTGGCGACACCGACGGGTTCAACCTGCTACACAGTGGCGGCGAATGGGCCGATTATTCATCCTGGCATGGATGCGATCGCCGTCACGCCCATCTGCCCGCTCAGTTTGTCGAGTCGGCCGATTATTTTGCCTCCGGGGTCTGTCGTGAGTATCTGGCCGCTGGTTGATCGAGACTTGACGACTAAGCTGTGGATGGACGGCGTTTTGGCCACGACAATTTGGCCGGGTCAGCGGGTTGACATTCGGATGGCTGATTGTGATGCTCAGTTTATTATCTTGCGAGAAAACTACTCTTACTTTGAGACGCTGAGAGAAAAGCTGCAATGGGCAGGGGCGAGAATTCGATACAGCAACAATCATCGCAATTAAGCAGGTTTGAGCCAATGTTGTTTGGACTGCTCGATCAGATCCAGGTATTGAGAAACGGCTCGATCGCAGCTAAATTCCGCCGCCTGGTTTTGAATCGACTCGACACAGATGGGGGCATCGATCGCTTGTTTCATCGCGTCTGCCAGGGCTGTTGGATTCTCGATCGGCACCAGTTGACCAAACCTTCCACCTGCCAAAATTTCATCGGGGCCATAGGGGCAATTAGTTGCAACCACCTGACAGCCACAGGCCATCGCCTCAATTAAGACTGTGGGCAGCGCTTCCCAGCGAGACGACAGCACAAACACACTGCTCCGCCTCATGTACTTGTAGGGATTCGCCTCAAAACCCGGTAAGTCAACATCTGCCTCCAGTCCCAACTGTTTAATCAGCGCTGCTAACGGTGCCCTCAGTCCGCCTTTACCCAAAATAATCAGACGAGCGGGGCGATCGCGTTTCACCCACGAGAAAGCCCGAATCAACGTCTCAAAGTCTTTTTGCGCGTCCAGTCGTCCCACACCCAAGAAGACCGGAGGTTGTCCAGGCTGTAACCAGGGATGATCGACAGGTTCCTGTGCTTTTTCGTATAGGGTTTGACCGACGATCGGATTACGAATCACTTTGAGTAACCCGGCTCTCAATTTCAAATCGGCTTGTAGCTGCTCGGCCAGTCCATGAGAAACGGCCACTACGGCATCGGACATGGGATAGAGCGATCGCATCAACAACGGGACAAACTGGCTGCGTCGCTCGTCGAGTCGGTTCTGATTTTTGGACAGGGCCAGATGCTCCACCAAAATGAGACGAATCTCAGCGCGCGCCAGCAGTTTTGCTAACACAGGAATCGCATTCGTATAGCTAAGATTGGCGATCAGTACTTTGGGCTTTTCTTGACGAAGGTAGCGACTTAGCGGCAACAACAGCTTAAAAGCGCCCAAGGCTCTAGGCGGTGCCACAACCTGAAGATCGATGACGCGCACCTGTGGCGGCAGATTTTCGACCACAAGCTCGGCCGCAGAAGCGAGCACTAAATCCACAAAAAGGTTGCGCTCGGCCAGACCTTTGAGTAGATTGAGAACAACTTTAGTGTCTCCGCCTACAGGATTGCCAGCGCACAATAGAGCAATACGATCGACGTTTTGCATTTCATATCCAATTTGCATAATCTTTGGGAGCGATGCGCTCCACTCGATTCAGACTACCCACTTTGGGGGTTCAGTTCCTGAACAATGGTTTCAAGTTTTGCAGACGGTTCACAAAATTGCTCAGGGTTTAGCGTTTGTCGATTGGGGCGTGCCCTTTAGAGCCTCTTGAGCCGAAATGCCGTCGCCCTGAAACCCGAAATGCCACAGTACAGATGCCGCTTCCGCACGAGTCACCGATCGCTTGGGTTGAAACAAAGTCGTATAGCCAAACGCCCGCCGCAAATTGGACTGGTCTCCATTCTGAAAGTCGGCGAGTACGGCTCTGAGCGCCCTAGAGTCAATGCGGGCGACATCTTGAAAGCCCCAGGTTTGTTTGACGGATTCGATCGTCGCCGTGGGCAAAGCTTGACGCATATCAACGGGCATCTTCCAGAGAATCATTTCTTCGCGGGTCAGCGGCGCATTGGGGCGAAACAAAACTGTTGTGCTGTCTCCAGAAAGCGAACTGGGAATCAGCCCAGCCTCAGCAAGTCCCTGAATCGTGGCAAAGTCAGCATCGCTGCGACCCACATCCTGAAAGGCAGGCTGAGACGTATCGACGGCTAACCGAATTTGTCGAGCAGGTCGGCTGGCGTAAATGCGGTTATTGGCTGTCACGAGCCAACGGGCATACTCACGGCGCGTAATCACCTTATTGGGTTCAAATAAGCCTTGATCTTTAGAAGCAGATTTGTTGGCCGATAAGTCTAAAACGCCCAACTGGATCAAGTCTTGAACGTATTTCTGAAGTTCTTTGGGCGCTTTGTTGAGGTCGGTAAAGTCTCCAGATGTGGGGGCGGCAGGTGAATTGTCTGGCACCGCTGAAGGAATCGGGCCAACAAACTCAGGACTGCCCGGACTGGGAGCAGCGGACGGAGAAGCCCCAGGCTGAGGAGCAGAAGCCGTTGTAGAAGGACGATCGACGCGAATTTCAAACTCCCCCGATCGCACATTTACCGCCACTTGTAGACCGTCTCGGCTCGCCTCAAAAGTACCTTGGTTTTTGTCGATCGACTGTCCGTCCAGTTTCCAACCATTTTTTTGCAGTTCTTGCCGATAGAACTCGACGACGCGATCGCTACTATCAGGACTGCTCCAACGAGTTAAAAATCCCTGTTCAGGCTGGCTGACTTCGAGTAAGGCGCGATTGGGATAAAGCGGAATCTCAGTCGGAAAATCAGCCGGGAGCTGGGCTTGATCAGTTTGAGCGATTGGGCTGGGTATCGCTTGAGGAGAGCCAAACACTGAGGGATTATCTCTGAGTCGTGGGTCAGCCGCCAACGCATCCTGAAGGGATTTGCTCACTGGACTGGTACAACTCGCCAAAGGGAGCAGTAAAAAGGCAGCAACACTCAGAGCAGTCAGACGTTTGGGAGACAACACGATCGGATGACCAACAACTTTCTCTATTCTAGTCCTCCCTCATCCCTCATCCCTCATCCCTCATCCCTCATCCCTCATCCCTTCTTACTCTCAAGTCTGCTGATTGTCGTCAAGCATCTTTTGGAGAAGCGATCGCCGTTTGGCTCTCAAGCGGGCGGCTTCGAGTTCTTGAGATTCTTCGGAGAGAATTTCTAGCTTTTTGAGCCACCATTGCAAAAGGTTAGGAAATTTGATGGTTTCTTGAGACGCTTCGAGCAGTTCGATTGCACGATCGTGACAGGGAATGGTTTGCACAAAACAAGCGGCGGGTTGTTGCATCAACAGATTAGCTTGTTCTCGCATTTTTTTGCGAATACCCGTTGCACTGAGTTTTAGACAAACCGAACAAATATCTCCTTGTAGGAGACGGCGATCGCTATATAAAAGAGTGCGAATTTTGCCTGTAAAGAAAGGTTCTCGGCAAACGGTGCAAACTAATTGATCGGGGCAAGTAGTCAACTTACGCTCAAGGCAAATTCTCATTTCTGTCTCGGATCTGAGGTAAAAATTTGTTCTCTCTGAATCTCAAACTAACGAATGATGACACCTATTTTTTTGATATTTTGCAATTCTAAATATTAAAAAAAATCACTACTTATGTAGAGAATTGTAAACACAAGCAGCAGAGTGATCGAGAATCCACGCCATGACAACCAAGAGTCATCCAAACCTCAAAACTTTTCTCGTCTAACTGCAACTCAAATCACAATCAGGGTGCCCCAAATTGATACGCTAAAAGAAAGCAGACTACCCGCCTTTACGTCATCTTGTATTCAAAGCGCCATGAAACCGCCCCTGTCTAGAGACGAAATTTTGCATCTTATTGACCACTGCTGGATGGTTGAAGATCCTGACAAAGACGAACATGCCTTTTTGTTTCGGATGATTCAAGAAAAACATCGGGCCCAATTTGAGCAGGCATTTCAAGAAACCGCCCCTGAAGCGCACGAGGCGTTTAGCCAACGTCTGAACGAATTAGCAGAACAGCGCGATCGCTCCGAACAAATTCTCTACTGGCTCTACCGAGATTCAGAACTGCGTAAACAGGGCAAAACGCTGCCTGATCAATGGGAACAGTAGTCTGCTCAAAGCTAACAAAACCGGGCGACTCTCAAAATCTCTCGCTTCAAACGTTGGCGGTACATTTTGGCTCAACCTCTACAGAGAACGGTTTTATTTAATTCACTATCATTGGAAATGAGGATTAAACAACATCGAACTTGTAGGGTGCGTTTCGCGTGGCTCAACGCACCGCCAACGTTTGAAATCGGTGCGTTTCGCGTGGCTCAACACACCCTACGCAGTCTTCGGTTTTATTAAATTCATGATCCTTAGCGAATTAGCGACAGGTGAGTAGTGATGATCAATGTGATTGGTTGATCAGTTCACTGGTAATGTTCATTCTAATCTGTTGCTGATTAAACTTTTATCTGTTTGGAAGTTTAGAGATGGGTTGGCGCTGAGCTGTGAGATTGTAATTTGCGATCGCTCTTCCCGTTCTCACTTCCGCAACTCCTTTGAGCGTGTCTGCATTCACTTGACCGTTGAATCGAATGTTAACGTCTTGTCCGTTGATCGGTTGACGTTGCTCAAAACTAATGCGATCGCCATTCACCAACACTCGCGGAATGCTGATTCGTTGTCCTCCAAAATCAACCGTCGCCCGCACATTTTGAAACGTCTGATCGACCTGTACTCGATAGGGTTGTGGCGACCCTGATTGAGTAGAAACGCTGCCCTGCCAGGTGCCCGAAACGGTTGCTGGAATTACCCAAAGAAAAATTGTGCGCGGTCGGCCGCCATCCTGGACGAGAATGGTACGATCGGGTCGCCAATCGCCCATGCCAAAAGCGTGAGAGACAACGCGAGTGCCGGGTTTGAGTTCGCTCAGAAGTTTGGGACGCAATTCTAAGTTAATCTTGGGCAACAGATAGAGCGTTACGACAGAAGCTTCTTGAAAGTTGGTTTTGAATAGGTCTTGCTGAAGAAACTGAACGCGATCGCTCACCCCTGCCTGTTTTGCATTCTCATTACTTTTGTTGACTAATCCTGGATTGATCTCAACCCCAACGCCGCGTTTCGCTCCAAATTTTTGTACGGCAGTAATCACCAATCTGCCATCTCCTGATCCGAGGTCATACACGACATCATTAGCGGTGACATTCCCGATTTTTAGCATCTCCATCACTACCGATTCGGGAGTCGGAACGTAGGGCACATCCGGTTTGATGGGGACGGGTGTGGGAGTCGTCTGAGCGTGAATAAGTGGGGTCGTAAGCAAGGAAAACGCCACAAATACGCCTAACGCCAGCTTCTTTCGCATTGCGATCGCCATAAACATCTTGATTCTTTTAGCGTTTTAATCTCATCAACTCATCTATCTCAATATAGATTTTCGAGTTTTAGAAAAGCACTCTGTCCAGTAATGAGCGTGCTATTTAAGATTCAGTATCTTGTGTAATCCATTTGGCTACACTTTGGGGTTTGTAGGTTTCCATTAGCGTTAATAAAGATTGGGGGTCAGAGGATTCTAGAACGAGCGATCGATGTATAGAGCGCACCAGTTTCTCATTAACGGCGTGATCAAAGAAGGCCAGCAACGCATCGTAATAGCCTTCGATATTCAGCAGTCCGTGTGGTTTTTGATGTAGCCCCAACTGCGCCCAAGTCAACACTTCGCAGAATTCTTCCAGAGTGCCATATCCACCGGGCAGCGCGATGAATCCGTCAGATAGGCGGGCCATCAGGGCTTTGCGATCGTGCATTGAGTTCACCACATGCAGCGCCGTCAAATTCTGATGAGCCAGTTCTTTGTCCACTAAGAATTTAGGAATGACTCCATTGACATACTCACCGTCCTAAAGGAGCGGTGATTCTTGACGCTTCGCCGACTGAT
>NZ_JBJPHS010000015.1:0-95787 GCF_052939495.1 Phormidesmis sp. 146-12
GGGGGGCAGAAGTGCTGAATAACGAAGCGAGAAAATTCCATCGAATTCACGTTAACGTAGAGGCAATTTTCTCTCATACCCAAAAGTTTTAGGGTGGTCAAAGATTGCCTCTACACTCAGTCATTAGTTCAAAAGTAGTTCAACAGTGCGATGGAAAATCGATCGCGATTCTCACAGTCCGCTTTCTACTCGTCGCCTGCCAGTTTGACCTTGGTTGCTAATCCCAGAGCTTGTAGTAGCTGGATCGTCATCCAGGTCATGTCGATTTCCCACCACTTGATGCCGTGACGAGCCGAAAATTGGTAAGCGTGGTGGTTGTTGTGCCAGCCTTCGCCATAGGTCAAGATCGCCACCCACCAGCAATTTTTGGAGTGATCGCCTGACTCATAAGTCTGATAACCAAACTTGTGTGTCGCGCTGTTGACAAACCAGGTGCAATGAAACACCGCCACCAGTCTGACAAACACGCCCCACACCACAAAGGGCCAACCACCCAGCAAATAAAGAATGATGCCTAAACCGATTTGAATCGGAAAGAAAAACTTTTGCAAAAAGAGATAAAACGGATCGTTAGCAATGTCTTTGGTGTATCGGCCAATTTCGTCTCTACAAGGAACTTCATAGAGCATCCAACCCATGTGGCTCCACCAGAAACCTTTGTTGGAATCGTGGGGATCAGCCGCTTGATCAGAATGTAAGTGGTGCATCCGGTGCATCCCAATCCAGTCGATCGGCGCACCCTGGCAAGAAAGCGCTCCACAAAACACCAAAAAATACTCCAACCATTTGGGAGTCTGAAAACTCCGATGTGTCACCAGACGATGAAATCCCAATGTAATCCCCAAACCACCTGTAACCCAGTGTAGAAAAACCGCTACACCCACGGCTGCCCAGCTAAAGTTGCTCGGCAAGAGCGCAAAGAGCGCCCCAATATGCACCGCAGCCATAAATAAAATGACGGGCATATCTAAGCGAAGTTGTTTTGAAGTTGCGACAGTCATGCAGTTGTCTCGATATTTTGAATACAGTGCCTATAGTCTGTACGAAGAAGTGACCTGAATGGGAAGCGCTGTCGTCAAGGGGAGCAGGGCCGTATAATGAGTTCCCGATGTCTCCGATCTGGTGAACAGGCTGTCCAGGCAGGTTAAACCGACTCGCAAACTTCACTTTAGCGTTCTCACCCACAAAAGGCAGATGGATAGCTCGACAAAGCTGCGACAAGCAGAACAAGCACTGATCCCGATTTTTTCTGGTATTGACTCTCAGGTCAAGGAAAATCTGAAACGAGTTTTGGCGGCCTATCGAAATCATCGAGTCGGGGTGCATCATTTTTCTAGCGTTTCGGGTTATGGACACGACGATTTGGGGCGGCAGGTTTTGGATCGCGTCTTTGCCGAAATTGTGGGCGCAGAAGCAGCCGCAGTCAGGGTTCAGTTTGTTTCGGGAACTCATGCGATCGCGTCTGCCCTATATGGTGTTCTACGTCCAGGGGACGAAATGTTGGCGGTGGCGGGGCCCCCTTATGACACGTTAGAAGAAGTGATCGGCTTGCGGGGCACGGGGCAAGGTTCGCTTAAGGAATTTGGGATTGACTATCGACAGTTAGACTTGACTCCAGAGGGCACCATCGATTGGCATCGATTACAACATGCGATCAATCCCAATACTCGTTTGGTGTCGATTCAGCGATCGTGCGGCTATTCCTGGCGACCCAGTTTGTCGATTTCTGACATCGAAAAAATTGTTTACATCGTCAAACAGCAAAATCCTCAGACGGTCTGCTTTGTTGATAACTGCTATGGCGAATTTGTCGAAGATCGAGAACCAACGGCGGTAGGGGCTGATCTAATGGCGGGATCGCTGATCAAAAATCCAGGGGGCACGATCGTCACCGCAGGCGGCTATGTGGCTGGTCGGGCCGATCTGGTTGAGGCGGCCGCCTGTCGGTTGACAGCTCCGGGGATTGGCAGCTTTGGTGGAGCAACCTTTGATCAAAATCGGCTGCTCTTTCAGGGACTTTTTCTCGCGCCTCAGATGGTGGGTGAAGCGGTGAAGGGCAACCATTTGACGGCTTACGTGTTTGAGCAGTTGGGCTATTTGGTAAATCCTCGACCGATGGAACCTCGCAGAGACGTGATTCAGGCGATCAAGCTGGGTTCACCCGAAAAGATTATTGCGTTCTGTCGATCGATTCAGCAAAATTCGCCGATCGGTTCCTATCTCGATCCGGTTCCTGGCGAAATGCATGGCTACGAGAGCGAACTGGTGATGGCAGGGGGCACCTTTATCGACGGCAGCACTTCAGAATTTTCGGCGGATGGGCCACTAAGAGATCCGTATGTTGTTTTCTGTCAGGGTGGGACTCACTGGACTCACATCGCCATCGCATTAGAAGCGGCGATCGAGGCAGTTGGGCAACCCGATCGTTAAATTTTGACTTTTTAGAAGCGAGTTAAACAGGCTATTTGAGGCTGGCTTTGTCAGTAAATAGTCGGATATCTTCCTGATTATATAAGGTGTCGATCGCTGCATTTGCTTACGTGCCAAAAATTAGGGGCATGATTGCTTAAGTGTCGATCGTGCTTCCACCAGTCCTCGACCTTGGTCAACTTTATTTTCTTAAATAGCATCTCAGTGATTCGCGGGTATACTTTTGATAGTTCTTGCTAAAGTCACGTAGTGGTGTTTCTGTTGACGCAGTTCGCCGCCAGGTTAAACAGTATTTTCACGGATACATCAACTCAGTCAAAAGGCGGCTTAAGAAAAAATACATAAAAAATACATAGTAGGAGGCGTAGGAGGCAACGTTGGGCACCTCTCAAAGTTTGTTGGCTGAGTTGAAAAATTCTCAAGCTTTAAGAAACAGAAGAGGTCTTGCTTCAACCCAGTTTTAGGCAGCTTCTAACTTCTCGACAGCTAATTGCCTGCATGAATTTTTGTGGAACAGCGTTTTGGACAGGCGTTTGAGGAAACCTGTTTGTGACTACTCAACTCTGTAACTCGATCGCGCTTTGTTCAAGCACTCTTCTAAACATCCTTCTAAGCATTGTGTGAGGATTCTCAATGTCACCATTTACCCGATATATCACTCTAATCTCCTGGGGACTAATCGCCCTTGCGCCCGCTGCGGCAGCCCAGACCCCAACTCAATCCGTGTCGCCCCACAAAGCCTTTGAGCGGGCATTCTACGTTAACGAGGTGTGGAAGCATCCCGCTTTTGAGACAGTCAAGCCCAGCAAGCCTGCTCCAGAATCTGTTGAAGCGATCAAACCCAAAACGACGGATGCCTCTAAGGTCGCCCAAACCGCTACGCCTCCTGTAGCTCCTCCCACTGCCACACTTCCCCCGCCCCCTGTGCCCACGTTCTCGCCTCGAATCGGGGTTCGCTACAACAGTCAAGGCGCAGGAATCAATCAGGTGGTTGGCGTTGAAGGCTTTATTCCCCTGTCGCAAACGCCTGCTCAGCGGATCACATTCTTGGAAGGACGTGCGCTTTACGACACCGAAAATCGCGCCTTTGGTGGCAACTTTCTCGTCGGCTACCGCGCCTTAAATCCTCAAAACCAGCGCATTTTGGGTGGCTACTTGGCCTATGACAATCGCGACACAGGCAACAGCTTCTTTCATCAACTGGGTGCAGGCGTTGAAACTTTGGGTGAAGACTGGGAGGCGCGAGCGAATGTTTATGTGCCGATCGGGGCAACGCGCAATCAGTTAGGAGAAGCATATCGTGGAGCGACCTTTCAGCAAAACTCACTGGTTCTCGATCGCTTTCGTCAATATGAAGCGGGACTGGCTGGGGTGGATGTGGAGTATGGGCGCAAGCTGACCAACCTCGGACAAAGTGGCTCTCTGCGCGGCTATGCGGGATTGTATTACTACGCAGGCAATGAGGGCGATGATGCGTTGGGGGGGCGAGTGCGGTTGGCGGCAAAGATCAATGAGTTTGCGGCGATCGGCTTCACCGTTCAGCACGATTCTCTATTTGACACGAGAGCGTTTGTCAATGTGGGACTGAGTTTTCCTGGAAATGCAGCGCGAGGAGAAGACCGCAATCTGACGATCGTGTCTCGGTTGGGCAGTTCTGTCGAGCGGACGATGAGTGTCACTGTAGATGAACAGCAAGATCGCGATCGCGTAATTGCTTTGGCACCCGGAACTAATCAGCCTTTGCAAGTGGTTCACGTTGAGTTAGGAACGGCGGGCGGAAACGGGACGGTCGAGAGTCCGTTTGGGACGGTCAATCAAGCTTTAAATTCAGCCTCGAATGGGGTGGTGTACGTGCGTTCTGGCACTAATCCTGGAGTTGCAGGGTTTACAGTCCCAGCGGGTGTCAGCGTGTTGTCTAATGCGGTGCCCCAAACTGTTAGAACGGCGCAGAGCGATCGTGTCCTTCTCCCTCAGTCGGGGAGCGGAGTTTTGCCAAATGTGACGAGTACGATTACGCTCGGTAGCGATTCAGCGTTGTCTGGTTTTCGGATCACGCCTGATACTGGGTCAGCGATCGCTGCAAACAACGTTTCAGGAAATGTCTCGATTACCGATAACGTGATTCCAACTATGAATGGCGTTGCTCCAGGAATCAGCGTTGAAAATGACTCAGTGCCCGTCAATCTTACGATCGCTCGTAACACCATCACGGATACCAGAGCCGAAGGCATTTTTGTTAGAAGCCGAGGAACCGCACAAACTACAGCAACGGTAACTGATAATTCAACGGCTGATACGATCGCATCGGGAATCAAAATCTTCACGCTCGATGACGCTCAGTTAAACGCTAACGTTGCCAACAATACTGTCACTACAAATCAATCAACAATCGGTCAAGATGGTGCAATTCGCATCGGAACTTTTAACAACGGACGAGTTGAAGTGACCGTCGCTAACAATATGATTCGAGACAACGAAAGTAATGGGTTGTTTATCGGATCAGAAGATACTTCGATCGTGCGTGCCAACATTCTCAACAACACTGCGACAAATAACTTGGGGATTGGTTTATTTTTTGGAGCAAGACAATCGAGCAAAGAAATTGGCTTCATCTCTGGCAACACCGTTTCGCGCAACCGACTTAATCCCAACATTGATCCGCCTGGATTCCCCAGTGGACATGGCATCTTTGTCGGCGCACAAGAACGAGCCGAGAACATCACCACGATTTCTAACAACACGGCGATCAACAACGAACAAAACGGAATCTTTGCCTTTGTCGCCAATCAGGGTAAAGGAACCTTCAACATTCTCAACAACACAGCCAACAACAATCGCCGGAATGGAATCGAAGTCAACGTTGGCTTGAATCCGCCCCCTCCACCGCCCAATCCGATTATTCTGCCTCCGCCGCCTGTCGGGACAGTTCAAGGCGTTGCGATCGTCAATAACAATACGGCGATCGGCAATGTGGGCGAAGGCCCTCCAGGACAAGAAGGCGGCGGCATCATCGTGGTGGCTTTTAACAACGCAGCGCTTCAGATCTCAATGCAGGGCAACCAACTTCGCGGCAATGCAACGTTTACCAACGGATTTGCCGGGATTGGGATGGTCAGCTTGGACAATGCCCGCATCTTTGCTAACGTCCGATTTAACACGTTTGCCCAAAATGCCGCCCCCGGCTTCAATGCTCAATCTACTGGAAACAGCGGGGTCTGTCTCAAGTTAAACAACAACACCAGTGACAGTCCGCTCATTGTGGGACGAGGAACTGGGACAACCTTCCAGGCTGACACGCTGGGGAATGCTGGCCCGCCTGTGATTCAGTCGGGGTTGCCAATTAGCGCGATCGGAGACTGTGTAGTTCCGTAAGCTTTGGACTTTAGACTTTGGGCCGAAAAGCATTTAGAGCCTTTAGTCTTGAGTCCTCTTTTCTGCTCCTCAAACACAGCACAAAAAAAGTTGAACACAAACGATCGTGGTTCAACTCAATGAATATTATTCAACGGACTAATCCATTACTTGAGAAACGGTAAAGGGTGAACCACAACTGACCACGGCATCTACTTTGCACCTGGAGGACTAGAATGCTTCACCTGATTGAGAAAACATTCACCCTTTACCGTCCGTTATTTTTTATCCCACGCTCATCGGAGAAATCGCAAAAACAAGCTTGTCTTGTTCACCTAGCTGTACTTCTAATGGGTAGGTTTTATTGGGAGATAAATCCCGTAACTCTAGATTGAGACGGCCTGCATCCGGACGATCGGCTAAGGCTTGCCATTCTTCACCCTGCAACTGTAGGCTGCCACCACAAGGGAGATCTGCTTCTACCTTGAGCCGCACCGATCCTTGACTGAGTTGATATTCAGCCTGCAAGGTCAGCAGCCCTTGATCGGTTAGCCATTGTCGATCGACTTTGGGTTGACTGGGTGTGACGGTTAGCGTCAGAGACCCCAAAATTTCACGGACTGCCATCATCGACAAGGCCATTTGTTGAGGCTCGATCGCATCGTCAAAGCTAGTGGGTAGGTCAGTTTCGGGTAAGAGCGTCCCCGCAGAACGGGCCGGAGCCACTGTGACTAATCTAGCGACATCGTTAAGCAGTTGAGTCTGCCCTGGAAACAGAGCATCTACCGCCTTGACGAGTTTTGCCCCCTCGCGCAAAGAAGACAAAACCACCGCTTCACACCGTTCTAAAAGCTGCACCAAAACGGTTTCGGGCAGGGCAACAGGCAGACTGAGATTGCGGAGTTGAGCCATCCACAATGAGGCTGTTGAGAACACAGGACTGGTGACGCTCGCTGGCTCCAATCGGTAGTCAGAAATTTCTTTCTCCCACGGAAACAGCGGCGGCTTTTGTTGAATTTCAAGTTGAAGGCGACGTTTCAGCAGCGCATGAAAACGGTCTTGCACAGCAGGTATCTCTCCCGGTTTTAGTAACATATCCTCCTTGAAGAGGTTGGGTTGGCTCGACTCAGAGACCTCCGATGTAAAGTCTTGTGAATGAGTTGCGTCTTCTGCGAGGTCGGCAAGGATCAGGGGATCAATGCTTTCGAGATCGGCAGGATTCGTCAAACCCAGTTCTTGCAATAACTTCAGGTAACTTCTTTGTTTAGCCTCTGAGTCGTAATCCATTTGATAACACCCTATTCATCAGGAGTTGAACTTCCTCCGGAATCTTGGTCATTACGAATTTCCCAAGCGATTTCCAGAAGTTTATACCACTGTTTTTGGACTTGATTGACCGTACAACCCAGCGATTGCGCGATCGTAGCATCGGTTGCCCGTTCCTGCTTCAGCTTCAACAATTCGCCTTGCTGAGTCGTGATTTTGTCGTGTAGCGTCTGCCACTGTCGATTTGATAGTCCCAGATTGCGCTCCAGGTCAGCCTCTAGCCACTGATGTACCAGTTCCCAATTGCTGGAGAAGGCAAATCGAATCAGGTGATATTTAAATCGCTGCTGAAGATAATCGCGCTGACGAGACGTTAGCCCCAAAATTTGCTCGATTTCGTTGGCGGGCAGATCTCTCAGACGCAGCGTAAAGTAGTCAATACAATCATTTTGCTTGCGTTCTTCGAGATAGGCAATCAACTCTTTGATCACCGTCTGCCGCAGCGTGTCTTCTTCAATTTCTGGCTCTTGAGCCACCATCTGCTCACGAACCTGCTGAATCGAGGCCACATTCCAGGGCGTTTCGGACTCTGACAGTGTGCCCTCGGCTGCCCGCTCCATATCAACCAGGGTCTCGGAAGGCTGCTGTTGAGAAAAGGTTTGTGCTCTGAGAATGATCAATTGCTGGTTACGGTTGCCGGGAAGGGGGATTCGCCGTTTGCCGTAGCGCTCAGAAAACGCCATGTACTCAGCTAGATCTAGCAGTGATTTGGGCGTATACATCGAGCCGACCTGCGTTTCTCGACGAAAAGCGGTGAGGGCTTCGACATAAAAGCCTTGTAAAAAGTCTTCGATCAGCGTCAATCGAGCTTGATAGCTGGACTGACTTTGGATGGGATTGATATAGCGATAAACGACCGCGCTGAGGTTGCTGTGTAGCTCTACCCGACCACGCCGAGAGCCGAGTCGGTAGTAGCCCAAACATTGCTCTAGCCGATGCCGAGCCAGCGCCGTTGCCCAAGCGTCTGCTTCTCCGGAGGCTTGAATGCGTTTGCTTTCAGAGCAGATTCTGACCACCTCTTGGGTCAAGCGATCGGCAACATCACGGCAATTTTGCTCTGAGGCATTGGTTGCTTGTTGCAGTTCGCTTAACAGAAGTTCAAAGATGGCATCCACGCTCTGGCAGACATCCCCCACGATTTCTAGTGTCTTACAAATCAATTGCTTACTCTCAATTTGGTTTTGACGAGGTATCGATCACAATGAATGTAGGTAGAAGAAACCCCTGAAATTTAGATGGATTGGTGAAATGGATCTAGACCAACAAGTTCAGGCACTCATCAAGGGTGCGCCGCAGGATGGAAATACGCCTCAGCTGATTGAGTCGATCGCTCCTGTGCTTAAGTTGCTGGCTGGTCGCTTGCGTCATCTGGAGTATTACGTGATGCAAACGCTAGATAACGATTGGGTGATGTTTACTTTGAGTCATCGTACCCAAACGGAAGTAGAGAAGAACGTGATTTACGCTTTCCCGACGCTCAAAGACGTGTCCGCAGGTTCCTTTTCCCGCTCTGATCCCAACTTGATTGCGCTACCTGTTCCGGTCGTAGACATTCTGTTTCAAATGCTGGCGATGAATACAATCTTCAGCACCATTTTTTTTGAAACACCGGGGAACGTGACGATCGGGACAGAGATTCAACGAGGTGAGCTAGAGCAATTAATCCATCAATATTGGCAAAGTTCGGTAGATGCTGCTTCTCAAACGAATATTCCGAGTGATATTGCTTGAGTGATTTCTGGTAGATTACAGCACTGAGATGCTTAAGTTGGGACTGTAGGGTTTGGCAAGTTGTGGATTTAAGTTTCCACAGGTTCAAAGTTTCAGTTCCAACTCCTTAAGTTGAATTTTTGATGGCAACCGCTGATTTATGATTTCGCTTCTGATTGTACCGAGTAATTACGGAGTTATTTGCAAGTTAACTAATTCAAACAGAATTCTTAAACAAATTGATGCTTAGTTCATGAAATCTTTACGTAAAAGCTCCTGCTATGTGACGGAGATCACGATGTGATTTGAAGTTAATATCAATTAAAACGTGATTGCGTTAAATTCGTAGAATTAACTAATCATTAGGCAAAAAAACAAGATTTTTTCAGCAATTTGACGGTTATTTCAATTATTTAATACAAATGACGTAGCATCTTTCTGTAAATTTACTCTATTCCCTTTTAAAACACTTACGTATTGCACAATTTACCCATTTCTTCTAATTAAGAACTTTTTAGAAATTAGATCGCCAAACTGTTTAGCAATCAGTAAAAACAACTGCGTGAATTCTAAACATTGGACTCTAGGTTCTAAAGATTGGACATGGACATGGGACATTGGCGATCGTCTAAAGTCTTCGGTCTCCATCTTTTCTTTAGCGAGCAGATTTTACGCTCTCGACTTTTTGCAGCATTCCATCAAGGAGGATGTTGATCACGGGGCGCTGACGCACTTTAATATTGACCGTCAAAGACATGCCCGACTGGAGCCGAATAGTACGACCTTGGATGGTGAGCGATTGTTGATCGAGGCGAATCGTCGCTGGAAAGCTGTAAAACGGACGAATCTGGGTCGGGGGCAGCGCATCAGAGCCGATCGCCACTAACTGCCCTTTGATGTCGCCAAACTCGTTAAACGGGAAGGAATCGATTCTCACGTCCACGGGCATTCCTTCTTTGACAAACCCGATGTCCTGGTTGGTGATGAAAATTTTGGCGGTGAGCGCGTTGTTGGGCACGACTTTGAGAATCGGCTCGGTCGAGCTAACGACAAATCCCGGATTAGCTGCTTTGAGGTCGAATATTGTGCCGGCGGCGGGGGCGCGAAGCTCTTGATACTTTAAGGTGACTTGAGTTTGGCTGAGTTGACCATCGATTTCAGTAATTTTCTTTTGGTTTTCGACGATCGCTTTATTTAACTGACTGTCAATTTCGGCAATTTTCTTTTCGTTGTCTGTAATTTTTACCCATATATCCTGAGTCGAGAGGGCGATCGTATTTTTGAGGCGTTGATCAGACTGAGCGATCGCCAGCTTTAGACGCTCCTCTTCCTGTATGAGTTGAGTCACTTCGGCTTGATTGGTTCTCAGTTCTTGCTGCTGTTTGAGAAACTGAATCCGAGAAATGCCGCCTTCTCTGGCGACGGGTTCAAGGTCGCGGTTGATTCCCTGGTTAATGGCTGCAATATCTTGGGCGCTGGCAAGTCTAGTCTGAGTTTGTTGAAGCTGACGTTTTAGCTGTTCGGTTTCGAGTTGTGCAGTTGCCGTTCGAGATGTTTTTTCTTGCTGACTGGCGCGCAAACGCAGTTGTTGGTCGGCGGTTAGATTGCTTGATGAATCGTTGAGTTGCGATCGATAGAGTTGATTTTCTGACACCAATCCCAAACGATTTTTGGTCAACGCTGCTAATTCTGGCGACCTCACTGTTTCGTCTATTTGGGTCATGGAACCTGCAATTGCTGCTTGATAAAACTGCTTTTCTTGGATCAATCCAGTCCGAATTTTTTGTAATGAAGTTAGCTGTGCCTGTGCGCTAGTGGAATCTAACGTCAGGAGCAAATCTCCCTGGTTTACCGACTGACCTTCTTTGACATAGACCGCCTTCACCACGCCATTTACAGGAGCTTGAATTTCTTTAACTGACCCTTGAGGTTCGAGTTTTCCGGTCGCGGGAATGGCTTCCTCAACTTTGGCCACACCGGCCCAGACCAAACTAAATGTGGTGACACTGACAATGCCCCAAACGATCGCACGCGAGAGGAAGGGCGATCGCTGTAGAATAACAGGCTGGTCAAACTGAGTCGTCATACACTAGCCGCCTCCTGCTGTTGGTAAAGGCAAAAATATCGACCTTTGAGTGAAATTAAGTCGGCATGAGTGCCCTGCTCGGCAACCAAACCTTGATCGAGTAAAAGAATGGTGTCTGCGTTGCGAATGGTGCTGAGACGATGGGTAATAAAAAAGACGGTGCGACCTCTAAAAGCCTGTGCCAGATTGAGACAGACTTGACGTTCTGATTCGTAATCTAGGGCGCTGGTGGCTTCGTCGAGAATGAGTAAGCGGGGATTTTGAAGAATGGTACGAGCGATCGCAATCCGTTGTCGTTGGCCACCCGATAGTGATGATCCGCGTTCACCGACTCTAGTGTTATAGCCATTCGCCAGATCCATAATAAAGTCATGCGCGGCCGCAATCTTTGCAGCGTTAATAATTTCTTCGGCGGTTGCGTCTGGATAATTCAACGCAATGTTTTCTTGAATGGTGCCCTCAAATAATAAAGTGTCTTGCGGAACGATTCCAATCTGTCGTCTGAGTGAGTAAAGCTCAACTTTGTTAATGTCGTATTGGTCGATGAGAATGCGACCCGACTCCAGGGGATAGAGGCGCGGCAACAGCTTCATCAAGGTACTTTTGCCCGATCCACTTTGCCCCACTACGCCGACAAATGAGCCTGCCGGAAATTCTAAACTGACATTGTTTAATTGAAGTGGCCCTGTCGGATTAAAGCGAAATGACACATTTTCATATTTGACGGTGCCCTGAATGACTGGCATGGGAATATTTTGGCGATCGACCTCCGTCGCTTCGAGCGGCGTATCTAAAATGTCGCTGAGACGCTCTAAAGACAGGGCGGTTTCCTGGAAGTTTTGCCAAAGTTGAGTGAGACGCAGTAGTGGACTTGTGACGTAGCCTGCAATGATCCGAAAGGCAATCAATTGACCCAGTGTAATTTGCCCCTGTAGCACCAGATAAGCGCCCACCCATAGCACGAGCAATCCTGACAGTTGATTGAGAAAATTACTTGTAGAACTGGCTGCCGTAAAGGTGAGAACCGTCCTAAACCCAGCACTCACGTAACGGGCGTATCGTTCTTGCCACTGCCAGCGCGATCGCAGTTCGATATTTTGAGCCTTCACCGTCTGAATGCCGGACAGCACCTCGACCAGATGCGATTGGGCTTCGGCGTTTCGTTCGGCTTTGACGCGCAGTTGACGACGCACGATCGGAGACGTAATTGCGGTTAATGCTGCAAATAAAGGTAACGTGGCTAAAGCCACTAGTGTTAATAGCCAGCTATAAATAAACATCACAACGATGTATATCACAGAGAACACGGCATCTAACACAACGGTTAACGCGGTTCCGGTTAGAAATTGACGGATATTTTCTAGCTCGTTGATTCGGGTGGCTAACTCTCCGACAGGTCGCCGCTCAAAATATCGCAACGGTAACCGCAACAGATGATCGATGATTTCGGAACCCAGCGCTAAATCAATTCGATTGGTTGTATCAACAAAGAGATAAGTCCGTAAACTGGTAAGAATTCCTTCAAAGACGGCAATAACGATTAGAAAGACACCCAACACCCGCAACGTATCGGCACTATTTTGCACCAGCACTTTATCGATAATTACCTGAGTCATTAACGGATTCGCTAGACCGAATAGCTGGACGAAAAAGGATGCAACAAAAACCTCAATTAGAATACGACGATATTTGTATAGCGAAGGTAAAAACCAACTTAAGCCAAACTTCCCTGTAGGCGCGCTTTTAGTCGGTTGTAATAGCAGAACTTCGATCGTTTCAGACGGCTCTGAATCTGATGCTAAATCTTCTGGTTTTCGTCGCAAAATTCCCGCTTCTGGAACACCTAAAACGATGGTTTTTTGAGTGACTTCATACAGCACTGCAAAATCACGCCACTGCACGATCGCGGGTGTCTGAAGTCGTCCGATCGCGCCCACGGGCACTTTTACCAATTGGGCTTGCAGTCCGAGCAATTCAGCAACGGCTCCACAGTGCATCAGAGACAATTTTCCAGTGCGATCTTTCTGATTAGACAGTACCCGCCGCACGCCATCACGTCGAAAAGGAAGTCTCAAATGCTGACTCAACATCTGAAAACAAGCGATCGCCGACTCCAAATCACCGTGACCTCGGACGTGAGGATACTTCTGCTTAACGGAAGCTAGATCAGGTTCAGGGGGGCGATCGGGCGCGTAGGGAATTTCTTCAAGCAATGGGGGCGTTGGGACGATTGGAGCGGCTGAAGGGGCAAGCAGGGCGCTGGGAAAGCCGATGAGACGCAGATTGGATCTATTGGGAGTGATACGATCGCCGATCGCCTGATCTGGAGACGTAGGTTTGCTGCTAATTAGCCAGGTGTAGGAGTCGTTTGAGGTCTGCGGCGTGTGAACGATCGCCTGTGGGTAAAAAATTAGAGCGAGTTCTTTAAGGGTTTTGGCTCCTGTTTGTTGTAAAAATAATTCGCTGTCTGCGCGGCGTTGAAGTTCGATAGTCAGTAGGTCGAATACTTCGATGATAGAAGGACGATTGTAAAAGTAATCAGAAACTTTGGATTCTTGTTTCAGTAATGTTAAAAAAGCTGCAATGGGAAGCGTAATGCAGATTGTTTC
Source organism: Phormidesmis sp. 146-12 (assembly GCF_052939495.1). Taxonomy (NCBI): domain Bacteria; kingdom Bacillati; phylum Cyanobacteriota; class Cyanophyceae; order Leptolyngbyales; family Leptolyngbyaceae; genus Phormidesmis; species Phormidesmis sp. 146-12. The sequence continues at coordinate 13,513 of NZ_JBJPHS010000015.1, forward strand.
AGTGGAAGCGATCGCAGTTTCACAAGCAATTCCTCTGATCCAACTCACCCATCCCAGAATAGCACCGGGCTGTGACCGTTCTAGCGTAATGGGTTCGTGAAAATCGTGCCCTAACAAACGTACTTGTCCTTCAAACAAAATCGAAATTTGACCCGGCATTTGTTCTCGCGTCAAAATCACCTGTCCCATCCGGTAGCGCAATAACTGCGTTTGGTTGGCAAGGGTGGCGATCGCGGCTTCTGAAAGTTGATCAAAAGGCGCAAGTGTTGCGAGAAAAGTTTGGGTGCTGCTGGTCGTGTAGGTCATGAAGAGGTGAGGAGTCAGGAGTGAGGGGTGAGGAGTCAGGAGGCACCATTTAGAAGCTCAAAGTTCGGAGTTTAAGGTCAATTCCTCGTTGATTTTGGTTTGTAGCCAGCTTTCGTAGAGTTCGGTGAGGAGGCGGTGACGCATGGAGTCGTCGAGCTGGGCGGGGAGAAATTTTTCGAGGCGGACGATAACAATCCAATCGTTGAGGCGGGTGGGAGGAAGAAGCTGTCCGGGTTGGCTGGCTGACAGCATTTTGGCGAGAATGGGATGCGGCGTACTTAGCTCCATTGGGCCGATTAGTCCGCCGGTTTGGGCTTCTTGACCTTGAGAGTATTCACGGGCGAGTTCTGGAAAGGTTTGCTCTCCGTCTTGAATGCGAAAAAAAAGCTCTTGCGCTACCCCTGCATCACTGACGCGAATCAGAGAATAAATCACTTTGTCGAGTTGGGCTTTGCGCTGTAGAAAATGAGATTCTAAGTGATTGCCCCAAGTTGCTTGCTTAAATTTTTCGATCTTAAGATTGCGTGTGATGAGTTGTTCGAGTTGGCTGGGCGTTAGATGATTTTGCTGTAACCAGGACTGGCGATCGCTCTCCGCAACAATCTGACGTTGTTCATAAAACTGCTGACGGGCGGCGATCGTTTCTTCAAAGCTGCACGCTAAGGAAGCGATCGCTTGATCAATAATCAACTCACGTAATAGCTGCGGCAACAATCGATACTGCGTGAGTAATGCTAGAAGCTTTGAAGGTGCGATCGTTCCTTGTCGAAGCTGCTCTAAAGTGGATTGCTCCGTCATTTCAGAGATTAATAAACGAGAAGATCCGTTCGCTTGTAAGCTTGCAGTCATGATAGTTGCTGGTAACAGAGTTGTTAACCTGGAATTCCCTGATGCAATTGTGACCGTATTTGGAGACAAAAAAGGTTGTGATGAGGTTAACGTGACATTATCAATTGTTTACTATCACTTCTACAATCTCTTTAGCATTAAAAATCTGTAGGAATGCCAGACAGAACATCCCTACAGATAGTGCTATTTTTTCGTTACATTTAGACGATCGTAACGGCGTTAGGCTGTGTCCATTTCAGCGTTGCCAGCAGATCATCGCCACTGCTAACCAGGGTATCCAATCCACTTGCAGTCACATTCAATACAGCGTTGGCAGATAAACCGCTACCGCGACTGATGCGATCGTTAGAACCAAATCCAACAATCGTCACCGATCCCATTCCGGCATCCAAAACGAATCGATCATTGCCGCTTCCGGTATAAACGGTGTCATTCCCTGTACCAGATGCGATCGTATTGTTGCCTTGACCTCCATAGATTAGATCGTCTCCTGCACCTGTGTTAATCGTGTCATTTCCGGAGCCAGCGTAAATGAGATCTTTACCATTCCCAGTCGTGACTCGATTATTACCTTCGCCAGCGTAGATTTTGTTGTTGCCGTTGCTGAGATTGAAGGTGTCATTTTGTGATCCTCCATAGGCAATATCGTTGCCGTCACCAGTATTGAAGACATCATTACCGCCGCCACCAAAAAGTGTGTTGTTCCCGTTTCCTGCAACAAACAACTCATCTTTTGCAGTGCCATACAGTTTGTTGTCTCCGTCGCCTCCCTCAATTAATGTGGTTGGCAATCCCACACCCGCCAGACCAACCCGTGGGTCGAGGTTTAAGGACTGATCAAGGGTGAGTAGAATGCTCTCATTGTTATCGATCGCTGGAGGTCTGCCAATCGAAAATGGATAGTTATTATCATTGGCAACGAGAATAGTATTCGCATCAATGACCAAAACATCCTCGATCGTTTGGAAGGGAAATCTAAAGGTGGTGCTGCCGTCTTGATTCAGATCATTGGGGTCTTGAATATTCAGCAGGTTAGCCACTTCTTCTTTAGCCACAAACCCATTGGCATCTTTTTTTGACAGATCCACTTTGAAGATCTTCTTAAATTGAGCCGCTGCGCCCTGAGCGTTATCACGTTCGATCACCAAATATTCAGTGGCATTGATCACGGTGAAATCGCCGATCGCATTGCTGGCTGATTCTAGCTGATAGTAGCCGACCAACCCTTTGAACTGCTTGGAGGCAACATCAAATTCGTGAATCCGCAGCGCATTCTCAGGATCGCCTACCACAAAGCCTTCGAGCAACGGATAGAGCGTCAAGCGATCGGGACTCACAGCCATTCCCTCAAAACCTCTCGAACCGCCAAGATTAGCTAGTTTCGTGCCTGCCAAGACATCGGGATTGTCGGGCGATCGCACCAAATCAGCCACCACTTGATCGCGTACTTTGTCACCCGTGCCGGGAAAATCGGTAAAGTAAGCATCGACCCCCAATTGAAGGAATTGTCTAAATTCAGCTTCAGGGTTGCCATTGTAGTTGGCAGCTAGATAGCGCGCCTCGTTGCGGAAGGTGTAGGGATGCACCTGTAAGCCTGCTGCGTGAGCATCTTTGACTAGAGAAGTCGGAGGCAGGGTGGTTTTATCTGCGTCGTTCACGGCTCCATCTGCGTTCACGTCATCGGCTTGACCGTCCCCATTGGCATCCACGCCTTTGACCGAGACAATCATCCGCTTCCAGGGGCCAATTCCGTCGGCATAGGTAGCGATTTCTTTGAGACCATCGGGCGATCGCAGGTCAGCATAGGTGCGTGGGTCACCACTGACGACGAAATCGTAGGGTTTGATTTCAATCAGCGATCCGTCGAGTCTCACATCTTCTGCGTCGAGAAGCTGAACTAACGGCACATCAATTAGCTGATTTAGCTTTTTGAGATTGCCCACCTCAAAGGACTGAATGAAAACGGGGGAATCTTTTTTGTCCCAGCCATTTTCTTTGAGAATTGCGACTAGAGGTTCTTCGAGCGCCAACGATTGGGGCCCAGGGGTCACAGTCGAAACGTAGGTCGGCTTGCTGAAATAAGTGGGGTGTTTGGTTTCGGGATAAATGCCGATCGTCCGCCCAGTTTCAGCACTTTTGCGCTTTGCCAGATCAATCACTTCTTGCAATGTCGGAACTTCAAACAAACCATTAAAAGACTGATCCCGGAATGGTAATCTTTCTATCGCTCGTAGCGTTTTAATTTCTGCTAACGTGAAGTCTTCAGTAAACCATCCAGTGACCGCAGCCCCGTCAATCATTTTGGTAGTCTTGCGATTCGCAAACTCAGGACGATTAGCGACATCCGTGGTGCCAGAAATCTCATTCTCGTGCCGTGCGATTAAGATTCCATCTTTGGTTGAAACTACGTCAGGCTCAATGAAGTCAGCGCCTTGCTCGATCGCTAATTCATAGCTTGCCAAGGTGTGTTCTGGACGCAATCCACTTGCGCCTCGGTGACCCAAAACGAGTGGCGTTTGTCCGTTGAGTGTATTGAGCTTAAAAAAGTTGGGCGTGGGAACAGGCGCATCGAGCAGCTTGCCGCTGGTGTCAAAGTGGAGCAAGTAAGGGCCGAATTCATCCCCAATCCAGATCGTTCCGTCCGCATCAAATACAAAAGATTCAATATCAAAATCGGCTCCTGTTAGCAACCGTTCTGACGTGTCGTTGTTGGTGAGTTTGAACGGTGCTTTCTGGTCAGGATCAGACAGTTGAATAAAATCTAAAACTTTAACACTGCCGTCACCGCTGCCTACTTCTCGAAAATTAGGATCGATGCGGTAGATTCTCAGCAAGAAGTCCGAGCTATTTCCCTTTGCTCCAAACCCGTTGTCAGGCATAAACCAGAGAGTCTCTTTGTCTGCAAATTGGACGGCGCTAAACCCCTGTACAGGCTGCCCTGAAAATGGAGAAGGACGATTTGTAGAAACGACATCTTTACCCGCCTGAGGCCCAGGCGCAAACGTGTCAGCAGGAAGTGAAGCGAATCCTTTAAGGGTTGCGTTTGACATATTTTTAGGAATGGTAATGCGATCGATGGGACTCCGACAAGCAAACTGATTCCCTTCACCAGACGATTGAGTGAAGCGTTGAATTGAGAAAAACCAGGTTTAGTATCGTAGATGTCGATCGTGAATCCAAGTTCGCTAGAAGACATTGAGTATAAGATTTCGTAAAGGATACCGAGATTTTGCGGAGTGTTGCGAATTGTATTAGTTAATAGCCTGCTGCTAACCTGGCGTTAATTAAATTGATCACTTCAGGAATCACGATCACCCGCCGCTAGTTTTTGCTCATCATTGTGCATGTGACAGTTTTTGTGACAGTTGAGAAAATGGGTGATTGATCCTGCTACCAGAAGAGGCGCTCCGATAGAGTGAAGCGCAAGTGGTTAGCTGTGAGTAATTTGCCATTCACCCTTGTTTAGAAGCGTCCTATGACCTCTTCTCCTCGCCCCATCACCGTCGATCTAGATGCCAATCATCCCAATCTGTTAAATGGGTTAGAAGCCTGGTTGCAGCTTGATTTACTGACCGATCGACAAGTTCAGTCGTTGAGCCGTCTTTATTTAATTTGTGCTTTGCCAGACGTTTTGGTGGCTCCCGTTGTCAGAGAAGCCAGCTCTTCGAGTGACCCGTCGGAAGTCGCAGTCACGGACTTTATCACAACGATTCCCAGAGAGCAGCGTTCTCAACCTGGGCCGGCTCCGAGCAATTTTTTGACTCGATTTATGCAATCCTTCATGGCAGAACTCAGCGTCGTTTGGCTGCTGGTGTTGGGCGTGTTTATGGTGATTGTGTCTTCGGCGGTGCTGGCGGCGAGTCAGTGGCAAAACTTTCCGTCTGTGGGTCAGTATCTTGTGCTGTTGGCTTACACCTTGAGCTTTTGGGGTGTCTCAACCTGGGCGGGTCGTCAAGAAAATTTGCGGCTGACAGCCTCGACGCTACAAATCATCGCGCTATTGTTGGTTCCGGTTAATTTTTGGGCGATCGACCGTTTTCTCCTTCAGTCTTTTCAGCTTCAGAATGGGGTAACGGCAGCGATCGCAGGTTTGATTCTCACAGCAATCACATTTCCACTATTTAAAAGTTCGTTACTCTCTGCTAGTGCCGTCGAAAAAACACGATCGCTGCTCTGCTATTTGGGACTCAGCTATTTACAAAGCGGTTGGGAATTCGCACAATTTCCGATTTTAGCGATTTATCTTGCTGCGGTTGGGCTAACGATCGCACGTCCTCGATCGTCGTCCAAATTACTGTCACTGCTTGGGTTTGCCTTAGCGCTTCTCTTGATCCGGGCGGTGTTTATTGTCGGTGTGGATGTTGCTCAGTTGGGTCTAGCGTTTGGAATTTGTGGCTGGCTGACGGCTCGATTTGCTCAACAAACAGAACGATCGCGGCGATCGTGGTCACTCAGCAGTGGATTGCTTGGTTTGGGCTGGTTAGTGTCTGTCGGCAGCGTGCCCTGGCAGGCGCTGGTCGTGAGTGCGATCGGACTATGGGTTTGTGTAGAACGGCTGCGTCGATTTTGGCGGCGATTTGAGGTCGTGGGACTGGTCGCGATCGCGCTACAAATGTCCTGGTTACTTTGGCGCTTGATTCCTCCGACAACTCAGGTACAGATTGTTGAATTTTCTACGCGCCTGACTGAAACTCAAGGAATCCCAGCAGCATTGTTAGGGTTGATTTTATTTCCCTACGTGCCTATCACGCTAGCATTGTCAGAATGGTTGCACCAGCAGCAGAAACCAGCCTTAGAAAAACTCGCTGCCAGAATTGCATTAGCGTTGGGAATTTTGTTCACTGGGCTGAGTGTATTTGTGCCCCTGACTCAAACCTGTAATTTATTCTTATCGACTGTCACGCTGGTATGCGTTACCTGGCGCTGTCGTTCTCGTTTAGCCTATGATTCTTTAGTTCATTTCACTCATCTCATTGGGTTATTTACAATTCTATCTGCGATTCACTATTGGTTTCCAGATTTAGACCAGAGCCATTGGGCAGGAGTCTTGCTCGTGTTCACGATCGCAGAGTGGGTTTTTAGCGTAACCGTTCAAACTGTGTTGCAGAAAAGCGCCTGGTATGTTGGATTCGGCTTTGCGGCTGCATCCTATACGCTATTATTAGAGAAAGCTCCACCAATTTTATCAACCAGTTGGTTAGTGATTCCTTTAGCGTTAACTGGAATTGCCGTTCGATCCTCAGACAGACGACGAATTGCAGCCTGCGTCAGCACGATCGCGCTTCTGGCGGTTCAGTTTCTTACTTTACAATCTCCAGAAACAGGACTCTTTAGCTTGGGGTTAGCAGCCTTATTGACGGTCGTAAACTCACGCTGTTTGCTCCAACTCGAAGCGGCTCAGATCGCAATTGGGTTCAGCTTAACGTTTATCAGTTGGCTGCTTTGGCATTGGGTGCCAGGAATGCGAGAAGCAGAAAGTTGGCTTTTGGTGGGTGCGATCGCTACAACCCTACTTTGGCAACTGCGTGGAATCTTTCAAACTCGAACCTCACAAATTCTTGCCCTTTATGAAACTGCCAGCGATGGGTGGGCCCTGTTTCTCTGTGCAGGGGTTTTGATTGGTTCAACGGTTCATGCGATCGCACTTTACGCAGCGCTTACTTCGCCCTCCCTAGTTGTCCTGGCAGCAATTTTCCTCGTGACAGCCGCCAGCACCCGTACCTGGCAAACCCGCTCAGAGCTATCATTTTGGGTCATCGGACTGGGCTTAGAGTTACTAGTTGCCGAAAGCCTGGCCTGGGCAGAACCCTCCATTCCCTATCTGAGCATTATCAACGTCGGATTAGGATTGGCGACTCAAGTGGTGGGCGATCGACGGCAGACAAATGGATTTTGGGTTTGGCATGGATTGCCTTTGGTCTACGGTAGCTTTGCGCTGTTCCTGCGTCTGCAAACCTTTGAGTCGTGGACGGGCATGATTTCTCTGGGTGTGGCGCTGATTGCCATTGGAGTCGGTCGCCGCCTTCCGACGCTTAAACCATTGACTTATTTGGGCGCGATCGGCATCTCTCTATCGGCTTATGAACTGCTGTTTTATCAAATTCAGGCATTAGATTGGAGCGATCGCTTAATGGCTATGGCAACCCTTGGTGCCGTTCTGATGGCGCTCTACAGATGGCTATTTCCGCTGTGGTCAAACTACTTTCGATTAAGTCTTGCCGAAGTGAAACAACTGGCCCATCTTCACTGGGGAATGAGTAGCCTTATTTTAATCGGAGCGGCTGTTCTCACATTACTCGTCCCCACTCCTGGAACTTTAGCGCTAATTGGTTTTACAACAGGAATGATCCTCTCGCTGTATGCCATTTTTCAGGCACGACGACACCCTAGCCTCACAACAGCCGAGTTTTGGCTCTACGCAGGTCTCTTAGAAGCCGCAGGGTTAGCCTGGTATCTCAGCACAAAACCCTGGTTTAGCGGAATTTTTAGCAGCATTTTCCGTCCTTATGCGGGGGCACTTACGGCGATCGCTGCCTTCTTGATCTTCGTGACTCCGTGGGATCGGTTGGGTTGGGCAAAGCGCTCCTGGCAAAGGGTTTCGTTGGCGGTTCCTCTTTTGGTGCTGGTGGGAACGGCAGCGATCGTACAGCCGCTCAGTCTGATTGTTACAGGCGTTTTCTATAGTTTAGTTGCTTCCATTCGTCGAGAAGTACGCTGGACTTATCTCAGCGTTGGCTTACTAAATTGGTTAGTTTTGAGTCAGTTAAATCGGCTGAATGTTGATTTGTTGTTCTGGCAGGTGCTACCGATCGGGGTCTCAACTTTGTACTTTGCTTACATTGAGCCATCTTTTCAGCAATCAGACAAGCATGAATCTCGCCACTATGTTCGGATTTGTGGAGCGGGTTTAATTTGCATTGTTGCTTTGTTTACTCAAGAGAACTATGGTATCCTTCCTGGCATTGTCAGCTTGATTGCGATTTTTGCCGGACTGGGACTAAAGACCCGTGCATTTCTGTATGTCGGAACGGCTGTCTTTTTGCTTAATGTATTCAATCAGCTTGTGATTTTAGCTACGGTCTACTCATTCCTCAAGTGGGTAATTGGTCTGTGTATTGGAATTCTCCTAATCTGGGTGGCTGCTAACTTTGAAACCCGTCGAGAGCGAGTCACAACCTTGATGCAAAACTGGCTTTCTCAGCTACAGGAATGGCAGTGATGAGGAAGGAGACTTGAAGGACTTGTAGGGTAGCACTTCTCACTACCCTTTTAGTATCATTTCCCTAAATAACTTTGAGCTAGAGAGTTTGTCACTCTACTGAGTGATTAGTCCTTTTGCAAATAATGTAGGTAGATCAAAGATGTACAGCGATCGCTCTTGATAAGGCACTGTTCCTTGAAGATAGTCAACGGGCACGGACTCGATCGCATTTGAGATCTTGGACAATTCGCGTGGATTTAACAAAAACATGGTATCTCGAATTCCATCAACCACGATACCAACCACAAGGCTATTAACCTCGATGACCATAACTTTAGCAGGACTAACAAACGTCTTTAATGGCTGATTTAACAACTCCTTAATATCAATTAAAGTAAGAATCTCACCCCGAAAGTTAATGTTTCCAACAAAATGACTGGGACAGCAAGGAATCGGAATGACTTGACGAACATCTAGAAATTCTTTGATGATTTTTAAGTCAAATCCAAAAACCTCATTGCCCAACGCGATCACCGCTAAAGGATTTAATCCTTCTGCATGTTTCCCATCTGCGGATTGTTTGAGCCTGTTTGTTCGCTCTTGTAGAATTGCTCTTTCTTCCGAGGTCGCAGTTGGGCAAAATTTAAGCTGCTGTACTGATAAAGATTGAAGACCCTCCGATCGCTCTCCATCGTCATCACCGTTACCATTAGTTCTGTTGTTTAACCAATCAACGCTAGTGATATTTTGTTGAATCTCTGGAAAACAGCCCCACTCCTCTGGAGCGTTTAATACCAAATCAACCAACAAATGATACTCATAAAAATCAGTTAATTAACCGATTTCTATCTCTCAGATTTGAAAAAACCCCATCAGGGAAGCCGTTTCAAAGTCCCCCAAAATGGGGGATTTAGGGGGCGAGGATCTGTATCAGTAACTAGTGAATTTGGTATAAGATAAAGATCTCCTCGTTGATCGTAATATCAGCAATCGTAATATCAGCAAGGATATGGTGTGCAATCAAAGCGACGAATGGGATCAAACGGCATCTGGCGGTTGATAGCTTAGGCTTTCCGTTTTTTACCCACTGCACCAGGGCGAATGTGACCGATGACCAAGGACTCATTGAGATGCTGACCCAGAACATCGACTACTTCCGACAAAAGCCTTCCGACCTGCCCAAGGCGACCCTTTTGCTCGACCACGGCTATCACCCTAACAAGCTTCAGAAAGCGCTGGAGCAGGTCTGTCCAGAGATTATGACTAAGATTGAGTTTGAGGTGTCAGAGAAACCGTCAAAGGCTCAGAAGGCGGTTCAAGGCAAGTCAGGGTTTGTGCCCGTGGCAGTGCGATGGGTAATTGAGCGCACAGCCCTGTAGGAGGGTTTCCCTCCGTCCGCCATCGACTGGGCAAGAGAGCGGTCTAATAGTTGGGTAGAACGGTGCAAGAACTTGGTCAAAAACTTTGAGTGGACATTAGAACATGCAAGAACAAAGCTCAATCTTTGCTTCATTCGGTTGATGGTGAAGCGATTAGCAACTTAAATAGATGTCAAATGGATTCTATAGTATCTGCAAATTTTTACGAGATACCCCTGCATTCAAAGAAACCCCCGTTATTATTCTTACGGGCCAGAACAAGTCTTCAATTGATCGAATCCATGCAACAATGGTTGGTGCAACCGAATTTTTAATTAAACCTCCCCACCCTCCAGAGCTGTTGAAACTTGTTAAGAAGCATTTGGATTTGAAGGGCGAGACTAACTCAGCTTCCACATCATAGTTATTAGGTTCATACATTTGAATTAGGTCAAGGCTCCTCTTTTGAGGGTTCCTGAAAAATCAGAGATGAAACCTAACCTAACTCCAAACTGGTGACACCAAAAATACGATCGCTCTCTACGTCTGGAATCCGACCATGATACATGCGGACACAGGTAAACACAGGCTGTAGTCGGTACTTTTGAATTAGAGACGCGATCGCTGGATTCACATCAGGTAGATCAATGAAGACAGGTTGATCTGCAACATGACCGATCAAAGCACGAAAAATACAATCCGCAATGTCAACGTGATCAGCAAACAAAGCCCCAATTTTGAAACCTTGACGACAAGGACGTAACACGCCATATTCCACCAAGCGATCGCTGGACAACACGCCGTAGGCGGCTCCTCCTCGGACAGAAATCCAGGGTTTTAGAAAGTGAGGACGACTGGCTAAAAAGAGTTCGGCATCATAACGGACAAGCTCTGAGAACGGCACATTGATTAATGGAGTCACTTCATCAGATGGGACGGGTGCAGATCCTTGTGCATGGCTCGACGCTTGATAAACATGACGAACATGACGATAAGCCGGGATAAACTCAAGGCGGCAACAAGTGGCTTCTCGATCGACCACTCCATCCAGTCCAATCCAGTGCTGAGACGGCTCTAATCTTGTAGATAATTGCTGCCACGCAGCTTGCCAAATCTGTTGCCCGTAGCCCCGTTTCCGCCACTCTGGTTTGACAATGTATAGACCGATGAATGCGAAGGTGCGATCGTAACAAACCGCCGAAATACAGCCGATCATTTCTCCATTGATCTCTGCCTTGAGAAAGCCTGCGGGATCTGCTGCATAAAACGCGATCGCGTCCTCAAGTCCCGGATTCCAGCCTTCCAGAGCAGCCCAATCTAACGCCAATTGCACATCCGCCAGCGACATCGATCGCACCTTCAAATCATTCATTCCTGCCTCCAAAACAGATTACCCGCATGGGCACTGTAGAAGTTTAGGAAAATTAGCAGAATTTGAGAAGTACAGCCTACACCCAATTCTCAAAGGAACCCATGATAGAAGTCTCAACCCTGGAACTCTTGGTCAAGCGAATTGCTCCTAAAATGGCATTACCTCCCGCAGCGCAATCGGTCGCGCGTCGCGTCGTTCAAGGCTACTTTTTGACAATCTCTAACCTCGAAGCCAAAGATCTGAGATATCGATTAGAGTTTCGCATCAGTTTGCCTGACAGTCCCGCGGATATGGATGCGGTCGATCGCATTCTAGAAGGCAACACCTTTTTGATCTACGACATTGCTGGGTTTAACAACATCTTGACGCTCAATCGCATTGGCATGACGGGTCGATATGTGAGCCAGGAGTTTATTATTCCTGCTCAAAAAACGGCTTCTGTCGAACTGCTACCTGATGTCACCAAGTTTGCCAGTTTGCCTGATCCCCAGTTAGAAATTCGCGGCTATGTGTCGCTGTCGTTGCCTCGCGATTTTTCGGGTTCGACTCCGTTTGAAAAACTGATTGGCAAACCCCAACTGCCTCAGCCCGCCAAAGTGCTACTCAATGCTGAAATTCGCGGCACGTTTTTGCCCAACGATTTCCCCAGCAATCCCAACAGTGCTGACTTTGACCAAATCAACTACTCTCTAACATTGGCAAGCGGCAAAGCGCTCAATCTGGTGCCCTCTGAGCCTTCTAGACTGTTGGTGCCTGGTAGTGCAGTCGGGATCGAAGTCACATCTGAAATCCCCAGTCTGCCCCCTGCCAATGGAAACGGAACCGACTCCGCAAATCTTGTGTCAATGTTGGCTGCAATGTTATCTAATGGCAACGGTAACGGAAGTGGAAATGGGAACGAAATTGAAACCTTAAATCAATCGTTCGCCGAGCTAAATCTACCGCTGAGAATGTCTGCGCTCTAAGTTGTTAAATCCTTCATGGGGGAACTTTGAACCAAAACTTATGGCTTGAAGTTCTCCCTAACTAGAGGGTTTGATTAGACGACGTGATCAATAACGCAGTCAACGACTTTATTGAATTTACAACAATTCGCGTTGAAGCCTCGATCGACGTAAGTTCGACAAAGTTTTCTGCTTCGGTTTCAGGTGCTTCTGCCTCCCAGCCCTACCGTGTACATACAAGTCGTCGCTTCGTTTCAGGCGGCTTCTGCCCCCTAAATCCCCCATTCTGGGGGACTTTGACCAAGGAAAGATTTCCAAAGTTCAGAGCCATGACGACGGCTCAAAGTCCCCCATTTTTGGGAAATTTAGGGGACGAAGGATCTCAGCAATGACAGATCGATCAACTTGTGCATACACGGCAGAACCTCTCAACCTGGAGGACTTTCAGACAGGATTTTTGGTTCAAAGTCCTTTACAAGTGGGGAATTTGAGGGACAACTTCATGCAACCAAAGTAAAGCATTGCGTTGAGTTCATCGTCTAATTCTCCTGAGAAACGATCGCTGCCCACAATCACACTTCACACTTCCCGTCCTTTCTCTTCCTCCTTCACCGTTATGAATGCAGAATTTTGCTTTCGACCGCTTTCTTTTAGCTGGGTTGCAATTCATCCTCAGCCGAGGGGCGTAGTACAGTTTATGGGAGGCGCTTTTTTTGGCACGTTTCCCACACTGTTTTACCGATACTTGCTTAGACGGGTCTATGAGGCAGGTTATACAGTGATTGCGCTGCCGTTTCGGTTTAGCTTTCGGCATTGGCCGCTGGCGGTAGGTCTGCTCAAAGAACAGGATGAACTGCGGCGAGAAATTGCGCTGACGGCTCAACAGTTGGGCTACGAATGTGACCTTTATCAAGACAAAACTCGCTACTTTTGGATGGGTCACAGTCTCGGCTGCAAATACATTGCACTACTAGAATTTTTGAGCGACGATCGCTGGCCTTCTCTTCTAGAAACCTGTACGGATGCTCGTCAAGTTGAGCAACTCAAACACGCCATTGCTGACCTTCGCCCCAATACCGTTTCGATCAAGGGACAACCCTCACTTTTGCTGGCACCCGATATTTCAGATACCGAGAGTGCGATTCCGATTCGGGCGCTGGCTCAACTGCTCGATCGCCTTCAATTAGGTGTATTACCTACGCGCAAACAGACCCAATGTTTGATTGCTCAAAGTGATTTATTTAATTTGACGGGCTTGATCTCTTTTGATCGCGACACCATTGCTGGAAGTGTTGCCAATCCTGGACAAAAACCATACGCCGAGAATGATGTTTTGTGGTTACTAAATCAACTTAAGCAACGGGCTTTTCCACTACTCCATCAAGAGCTTTTGGGTAAACATCTCGAACCTGTGGGCGTGAAAATTGGATCATTCATCGTGGATCTCAATCCCTTTGATAAGTTTGTCAAGAGAATTAGCGATCGTCCCCTCGAAGATAATGTTCTTCAATTTCTAAAAGAGTTGCAGCAACGCCAACAAGCTCCTAACCTGGCTTCAAATGTTCAAAGCTTAGAGGACAATAATAGTATAAAAAATAGTATAAAAATTCCAGTGTCAGCAGTCTCTATTTCACAAGACTGAGAGATGTTTTGTATTGAAATCTACCAATTGGATGTTATTTGTGGCTGGGCTGTCATGATTTAGTGAACAACATACTCACAAATTCGGAGGCAGCATGGTCGCAAATCAGGTGCAAGAGGCAGCAGAAACTGAACCTCAAGAAAGTGTCGCATTGCCCGAAACACACGGACAGCTAGTAATCATTGGTGGGGCAGAAGACAAAGAAGGAGATTGCAAAATCCTGCGGGAATTTGTGCGGCGATCGGGCGGTCTGCAAGCGCGACTTGTGATCATGACTGTTGCAACAGGATTGCCCGGAGAAGTTGGCACCCAATACACCGAACTTTTTGAGGGAATGGGCGTTGCGAGCGTCAAAGTTTTGGACAATGCCAAACCAGAAGATGCCAGTGACCCAAGAGCGTTGGAACTGATCGAGCAAGCAACGGGTGTCTTTTTTACGGGAGGCAATCAGGCACGGATCACCGAGTTGCTCAAAGACACAGAACTAGAAGCCTTGTTGCATAAGCGGTTTTCAGAAGGCATTGTGATTGCGGGGACGAGTGCAGGCGCGGCGATGATGCCCGACATGATGATTGTTGAAGGCGAATCAGAAACCAATCCTCGGATGGAAGTTGCCCAAATGGATCGCGGCATGGGCTTTTTGCCAGGTGTGGTGGTCGATCAACACTTTGCCCAACGCGGCAGAATTGGCCGTCTCCTATCAGCCGTTGCTCAACAACCTGTTAATCTAGGATTTGGCATTGATGAAAATACAGCGATCGCTATCAATGGCAAAGAGTTAGAAGTGATTGGCGAAGGGGCAGTGACAATTGTGGATGTTGCCAATATCACTCATAACAACGTTGATGAACTTCTCAAAGATGAGCCACTTGCTTTGTGTGGTGCCACGTTGCACATTCTGCCCCAAGGCTACAAATTTGACTTAGAGAAGCGGCAGCCGATCGACTAGTCAGCAGTGAGTTGATAGTCAACTTCATAGCAAGCTGACAAGTTAAATTCAACATCTCCTCAGATCCCTGGTTTCATCAAGAAGTCGGGGATCTGTTTATGTGAAAGGTTTGATTTACTAATCAGTCATATTAAGTCGGACTAATACTTAAGAAATAATAAGATTTGTGTGTTTGTATCAAACGATGCTAGAGACTGTTAGGGAAATCAAGTAATAGATAAAAAAAGATAAGAACTGTTCAATTTCTTTAAACGCGATTTAGGAGAAGTTTAACCGACTCTTCAATTCTCCGTTTAGGATAGACTGTGAACACGATTCTGAAGGCAGGGTTTGACCTATTCGGAGTTTGAGGCCTGGGCAGTTTCTCCTACTTCCTTTTCAAAACGAGCCACTCTTGAAGCTCTGTGCCTATTTCAGTTCACTGTCATGTTTACTTAATTATTTTAACGGCGAATTTTCCATCCATGAGTTCGATCGAAATGCCGCTCTAAAGGAGTCATTCAAAATGCAGCTAGTTCCACGACCACGACGGGATGGAGAGTCCTCTAAAAAGTTTGAATCTGATCATCCGCCAAATCAACCCTGGATTGCGTTTACCGAGCAGTCAAAGGTGGGAGATGACAGACGCTCTCGTGACCTGCACACTGGAATTTTGCGCGATCGCTACACCGATGACGCTCTAGATTATCGTGAGTCTGATCGCGTGGTGATTTTGGTTGATGGCTCCAATCTGTTTTATGCGGCTTCTCAACTCAATTTAGAAATCGATTATGCGCGGCTGCTGGCTTATTTAACCAAAAATCGTCGTCTGGTGCGGGCTTATTTTTACACGGGGGTCGATCGCTCCAACGAAAAGCAGCAAGGGTTTTTACATTGGATGCGTCGCAACGGCTATCGAGTGGTTACTAAAGATTTAATCCAGCTTCCAGATGGTTCCAAAAAGGCGAATCTGGATATTGAGATTGCGATCGATATGCTGACATTAGCGGCTCACTGCGACACGATGATTTTGCTCAGTGGCGATGGCGATTTGACTTATGCAGTCAATCAAATTAGCTATCAAGGTGTGCAAATCGAAGTGGTTAGCTTGCGTTCGATGACCAATGATACGTTGATTAACGTTGCTGATTCCTACATCGATCTCGAAACCATTCGCCAAGATATTCAAAGACTGTAGTCAAAAGTGTGGCGGTCTTGTTGGGTGATCGGGGTTGTGGGGCAGTCGATCGACTCCTTCCAACTCTCCTGAATCCAAACTGTGGTGTGACTATTCGCAGACGAGTCTTACGATCGCGCCTCATAGCTAATGTGATCTGATTGATAAGCGGGTGGCTCTACGTGAATCAGGACTCTGACAGGACTGTACTTTTCCGCCAGCCGAGTTTCGACTTCTTCGGTAATGTGGTGCGCCGTCTCGACATCTTGAGCATCTACAATCAGGTGCATTTCAATAAAAGATTGACGACCGACCACTCCCCGCGAGGCAATGTCATGACAATTTAGGACTCCAGGCACCTGCGTTGCAGTTTCGTAAATCGCTTCGGGCGCGATCGCCATCTCATCCACTAGCCAGGGCAAATTTTGGCGCAGCACTGACCATCCACTCGTAAAAACCAGAATCGCCACCGGAAAAGACAACGCCACATCCAGCCATTGCCAGTTAAACGCCCAGATCCCAATCAAACCAGCCAACACGCTAATCGTCACCCACACGTCGCTCATGGTGTGTTGGGCATCCGCAATCAAAATCGGACTGCTGACCCGTTTTCCTTCTCCCCGCTCATAGAATGCCACAAAGATATTCACGCCCAAAACCAGCAATAGTAGCCAGAGTTCGGTTGCAGAGATTTGAATGGGTTTGTTGGTGCCAATCAGCCGTTCGATCGCGCCTTGAATAATCTCAAAACAAGCAACTCCTAGAAAGGCAGAAATGCCCAGTGCGCCCACCGCCTCAAACTTTTGGTGTCCGTAGGGATGGTCGCGATCGGGCTGAGGAGATGAAAAGCGACTGGCAATCAATCCCAAAATATTATTAGCGCTATCGGTGAGGCTATGAAGGGCATCCGCCAGCAGACTCAGCGACCCTGTTGAGTATCCAACGACGGTTTTGAGCGCCATGACAAATAGGTTGAGCAGTAGAGTAACGACTAATACTTTGCGTACTGTCGATCGATTGTCCAGAATCACAAGATCCACCTGATACCGTTTAGTTGCTATGACGATTAGTGTAGAACAGAGCGGGCTAAAAAATCCTGAAGTCTTGACTGCTTACAGATTTCAGCTTTCTATAGTGTGTGTGAACTCTTGAGGCTACTGTCAACTAGCGATCGAGCAAGACAGTTAAAAGCGCGAGTCTTTGTGATTGAGAGGCTGTTTCTTTATGTGTATCTTTGTCATTTAAGGCAACGTGAATTCGATGGAGTTTTCTCACTTCGTTATTCAGCACTTCTGCCCCCCAACCCCCCAATTTTGGGGGACTTTGAGACAATATTTCTCGTTCAAAGTCCCTCACTTGTGGGGGATTTAGGGGGCTGAAGCCGATTGAAACGAAGCGAGTCACTCTCATCGAACTGACGTTAAGAAAGTGTTGTTTTCTTTCTTGAGCAACTTAGAATCTATCAATAGACAGAGCGATCGCTTTTGTCTTCATTTCGTTAAACCTGTCAAGAGACGGTTGTAAAATCCCAACTGTTGAAGTTGTCTGCAATCTGTTTGCGTGTGACTTCGATTTGAGTGCCCCAGGGATTGTAAAGCTGAAAGCGATCGCTGATGGCGTTGTAGTTAAGAAGTGTGTAAGAGTGATTGGCCGCAATACCATACTCAACCGTCGCTCTTGTGTTGAGTGCAACCATGCTGCCAGCGTTCATTAAGCTGATCAGATGATTGGCGTTATTGGGTTGGGTGTGACTGCTCGTAGTGCGTCCTGTCAGTTGCGACAGCGTGTCGTCTGGCCATCCGTAATTGATTCCACTGGCGTTGGTAAAAGTGGCTGTAGTCGCAATCGTTTTACCGTTGTAAGAGTTGCTGTTGTCTTGACCAATCCAGCCTGATTCATTGAGTTGAGCATAGGCTTTCTCGATGAGGGCGACCCATAGTTCGTTATTAGGATTGGTGAAGTGACCGCCCCCCCAACTGGCAAAGGCCGCCGCTCCTTCGGGACGAACGGGCAGAAAGCGATCGACCGTCACATAATCTGCAACGCCCTTGTTAAAAAAGCGAACCGTGTAAGTGTCGTCTCGATTGTCAATCAACATGCTGAGAATGGTATTAGGAGCGCGCAACGCAACCGCCCCCAACGCCGAAAGCAAGTAGCAGTTTGATACATCTTGCTGCACGATATCCTGGTAGCTGATTCCGTTTTGAAAGAGATCGCCATTTACAGATTCGTATTGATAAGTTGTGGTGCGATCGTAGGAAAGCGCGATCGGACGATCCTGTCCCAAAAACCATTTGCCGATCAGACGATCGAGTTGTCCAGCGCTGCTGTTGGCATAGAGACTGCCGATTCCAGAGCGCAGATTGGCGGGTTCACTGTAGACGACTTTGTTGGCAAGAACCTTGACGTATTCTGGCATTCCAAACTGAGCCGCATGAGTCACGATCGCTCTCAAGTCGGTCAATTCTGTAGGGTCGATCGTGCTGTAGTCTTTGGTTTCTCGAAGCAGCGTAATCATGTCGTTGCGATTGAGGGAGCCGTCTGCAAACAGTAAGTAGCGCGCTTCGCCAATCAGTCCTGCATCGCGTAAGTTAGTACTAAACCAATCGCCTTCGGAAACGCTGAGATGATAGCGAGTGTCACCGCTAAATTGTTTGACTTGTACAAAGTAAGTTCCGATAGATAACTCTGCGCCAATTAATTCGGCAACACTGCCCCGTTGAAGAGAATTAACAATAGAATCACTGTCGTCTACAATTTTATTACCGTTAGTATCGCGGACTAATTGAATATCTGCGTCACTAGCCAACCCAGTTAAGGTAATGCTGGCAGAAATGCTGGAGGTAACGCTAAATCGATAGTTGTCTAAGGGATTGCGATCGCTCACATCACCCCTTAATATGCGAGTCCCGGCTAGCGTTCCCAAGTCCATCTCCTGAGTAGAGACCCCAGGCTGAACCGAGCCTCCCACACCGGACTGAGAGGCAGCACTCACCGCAAGAGCAGTCTGTAGCGGAGCATCACAACTCCATAAACTCAAGGGGTTGGCATCAAGTTGGAGGCGATCCGATGTGGGCATCTGTTCTTTCCTGGTATGAGCGATCGGGGCTGATTTGCGACCCATTTTTTAGCTTCACAAATCTAGGTAAGCCTTCCCCCTGTTTTCAATAACAGCACAGGTTTGGGAGAAAATGAAAAAACGGAAATCAAAAAAGACATTTCTAGAAGCCCGATCGCCGTACCATAAAAGAAAGATTTATCGCTTTATGTCATGACATCCCTAACTCTAAATTTAATCGAAGGTTCTGTTACTTTTCGGTTTACCCCCGAAGCGGCTGCCGACCTAAAGGGAGCGATCGCTCAACTGATGGAAAGCCTGAAAGCCACCGCTACCAAAACTCCTGGCACTAGAGCAACGCCTCAGAAGCCGATGGAATATCGCTACACGGGCGATGTTTTTCTAGAAATCTTCTGCAACCCCAATATTTGGCCCACTCCATTCGCCGCCAAAGTGCTGATTACATTGAGGGACGATCGGATTCGCATCACCACCGAAGCTGAACTAAGTCGGATCATTGACGATCTCAACCAGTATATGGAACAATCCAGCTATATGGAACAATCCAGCTATATGGAACAATCCAGCTAAATTCTAAGTTGAAAGCAAAAAGCCTCCCTTAGACTGATCTTAGAGAAGCTTTTGCAGGCATTTGTATGTATTTAGATTGGCTCTACTCCATTGGAGAGATGTCGGTTTCTACATGCCAATGCTCGTCACTGGCATTGTTTGGCGGATCGCCCTCGACAATTAAATAGCTCCAACAATACTTTTCGCGCTGTGCTCCAAGGATATAACCAGGTCTTCGGTTTACTTGAACTTTTTGCCCAAAGTGAAATTTGGGTGCTGTGAAGGAAATGACTGAGTTATCGATTTGGATGGGTTCGATCATATTACTTCAGAAGGATTTCTATTAAGCCTCTTAATGAATCTGTAAGAGGCCTAGCTATCGTTCCCAACTCGTAAGAGTTTCAGCCTCGGTGCCAGAAATTCGTCAGTAGTGAGATGTCTGAAGATTTTTGTTAATGATCGAAGATGTTTTGATACTGCAATAAGTCCAGCGACGCAAAGATGGGAAGACATTGGAAACACTGTTCAGCCAGGTCTAGTCGCTCCTCTCGCTCTAGCATAGTGATTAACTTTTGCCGAGCACTGATCAAATAGCGGACATCATTCGCCGCATAGCGAAGTTGGGCTTCAGACAAATTCATCGCGTTGCCCCAATCAGAACTTCCGGCACTCTTGTCTAACTCCACACCCTCCAATTCCTGAATCAGATCCTTAAGACCATGACGCGGCGCATAAGTGCGAATTAGCTTGCTGGCAATTTTTGTACAAAAGATAGGATTGACCTGAATGCCCAAATGATGGCGCAGCGTCGTGATATCAAATCGGGCAAAGTGAAAGATTTTTGTAATGTGAGGTGCTTCTAAAAGCTGTTTGAGATGAGGCGCTTGAGTCTGACCTCGATCGATTCGCACGACCGTCACCCGATCGCTAGCATCACAGAGTTGAACGAGACAAAGCCGATCGCGCAGAGGCAACAACCCCATCGTTTCGGTATCAACGGCCAGCGCGTCTGTCTGCAAATAAGTCTCCAGCATGTCAGCGGAGAGATCGCCCGTGTAAATTTGAAAATCGTTGGAGTCCATAAAAAAGAGTAGGAATCGGGAGGGAGATGCTGCCCTGCTGTGATTTGCCCGATTATTCTAGTCCTTTTTGATTCCCTAAGCTCCCTTTCCTACTCCCAATTTGTACTATCCACGGATAAACAACTGCGTAAAGTAGATCTCATTTTTGGCATTTTTGCTTACGCCAATCCCGGTGAGATTGAATTGCCCCTGAATGTTTCTCAGATGCCCCGGACTCTTGAGCCAGCCTTGTACAGTCTGAGTTGCCGGATCTTTGTAGCCCATGTTGTAGGCCACATTTTCGGCGGCAGCCCGATAAGCGATCGTCTTACCAATTTCTTGAATGCGCTGGTCAAAGCCTTGATGACCAAAAGACACCCTTCCACTCGCCATATTTTGGCTATGAAGCCTCGCCTGCTGAGTGATAGAAGAATCCAGCTTTAGGGCGGGTAGTTTGCGAGTGGCGCGATATTGGTTGATCTGCTTGAGAATGGATTGCTCCATCGCGGCTAATGATGGATCGGCTTGAGCAATCAGTTTGGGTGCTGTAGAAGTAGCCTGCGGCAGTGTGGCCGGAGTAAAGCTATGAGCGCACTGAGTCAGGCTCAAATTGCTTGCGATCGCTATCGTGCCGATCGTGACTCCAGACAAAAGGTTTTTCAGCATGGACAGCCCTTTTATACAACTTAACGGTTGACGTATCGAGAATTTACAGGTTCCCGCTTTGTAATGATAGTCACTTAGTCGAGTGTGAAATTACAGGTGAAAAAAGAGCTACTTCTGACAGACCGACTGTTTTTTTAGAAGTTTTTTTAGAGATCGATTAGTAGAACGATCGCAAGTCTTAAAAGCTTCACAGTTTTAGGAATTAAATCACGTAAATCTGCTTAAGTGGAAACCCCAATTTGTTATTTCAAAGCCAACAAACCTGAAAAGAAATTATTCCTTAAGTTATAGGGATTTGTTTTTTAGTTCATGAATAATTAAGGATATACTTTGATCCACCCAATCTACTAACTCGAAATGCTCAAAGCTGATTTTTTCACCTCATCGCTCTTTTCCCAGAGGATTTCATTGATTAGTAGATTAGACTCTGTTTTAGGAATTGCCACCTTTAATTTAGAGGGGTTGCCTCAATGCTATTTTGCCACCGAAGACAACCCCAATCTGATGTGGATTCAAACTGCCTTTCAAACGATGGGACTGCGATCGCTGCTCTCACTAGGTGACTTTGACCACGCGATCGTTTATGGACAAAATCATTGCATTCTGCTCGTTCAGCAACCTCAGACGTATGTAGCAGTTTTGCTGCCCGCGACCGTCAAAGTTTCGAGTGATTGGATTGAGTGGGCCCAAAAGTTTGAAATTAACGAACTGAGCGATCGCTTTCAAGCAAGCTAAGACTTTACGCCACCCGCCGGACGAGGATAAGGTTTGACCAACGTTTCTCCGCGATAGACATAGAAGGTTTCAACGACAATTCCACCCCGTCTGAGTGGCACTTCTCCTAACTTTTGAAAGGTCTTAAAATAGGGCGCAAACTCAGCCGCCGAGTCTTCTCGCTTCTGATATTGACTTGAGGTGATATACAGCCCAGTTTTGCCGATCCATTCTGTTGCGGTTGACCAAAATGCAAACCCGCGCACGTCTCTTTGATCAAAACAAGTCATCGGAATCGGTGCCAAAGGTGTCAACGCCATTGCCACATGTCCTGATAGATGAAAGCGATTGCTAAACATAAAGTCGGCCGATTTGAGCGCCGCCAAAAGCTGTGGAGAATTGGCAAACTCTCGCCGTAATTGCTGAATATCTACCAGCTCGATCGACGCATCTTCTTCTGGCGTGAGAAATCCTCCAAAAAATGCGGTACTGCTGGGAGTCTGTAGCGTGCCAAAACTGACGTGAGAGAGGGCAATCAGGAGTAGGGTGAAGATGACGATCGCTGACCCATTTAGCCATCGTTTCGTTAATTTTGGATGCCGTTGTTGCCAGAGTGCGGCCTGTTGACCCAGCAGCGGGGTGGCGGCAAAAAATCCGGGCATTGTCCAGGTGGGCAAGATTTGCTGATAGCCTCCGATCAGGGTGAAGCTGAGGAAGGCGGGGACGGAAATCCAGAGGAGGAGTGAGGAGTGAGGAGTGAGGAGTGAGGAGTGAGGAGTGTGGGGTGTGGGGTGGGGGGTGTGGGAGCGGATGATTCCTTTAAGGGATACCCACCAGAGCGGCAATCCGAAGGTTGGAAACAGGTAGGCTGACTGAATGAGGGCAGTTTTGATGACGTTGGGAACGCTGTAGCCTTTGGAGGGAATGCCACGATTACTTTGGAAGCGAAAAGATGCCCAATCGTGTTGCCCATTCCAATACAAAATGGGTGAAATCGTTAATAGAAACAATCCAAAACTAAGAAGTGTCCAGGGCGATTTTAGAGCGATACGGTGAGGTGAACTGGTTAACACAAATGCCAGCAGACCAAAGCCTAACAAAAAGCCATGATACTTTCCTAAACATGCGAAGCCGACGAGCAATCCGATCAGCGCTAATCGATAAGTGGGACGGTATATTTGTTCAGATGGAAAAAATTCGCAAGCCGCTACCCACAAACAGAGTGACCAAAAAAACATCAACGGCCCATCGGGGAGTGTGAGAATGCCGAAGCCGATTTGAAAGATGGGAATGCAGGAGGCGATCGCCAATGTCCACCAGCCGGCCTTCTGAGAAAATAACTGGACGGTGGCTCGGTAGAGAAAGTACAGCGTTGCGGTGTAGAGTAGCAGTCCCCCTAATCGAATCGTAAATTGTGAGACGCTGCCTGTAAGCCAGATGCCAAAAGCGGTTGTCCAGGCGACGAGGGGCGGGTGGTCAAAATAGCTCCAGTCGGGGTGCAGCGTGTAAATGTAGTAGTACGCTTCGTCAAACCCTGGAGGTAGTAAAAACGCGACGAGACTTCTAAAAACCAGCCCTCCGATCAGCAGAGTGACGATCTGGTTCGGCAGATATCTCTTTGAGATTGCCCGCTTCGTTTTGTTGCTCCACCATTTTTGAATTGTTTGCATTACCGACCCAGAAAACGAACGACTTGATAAACGCCTACCTGTTTTAGCATTTCGTACTGCTGAGGTGAGATTTGGGCTTCTTGTAGCGTGCTGCTGGTTGTAATCACCAGAATCGATCGCTGTTTTTTCTGACGGAATTCTTCTAGATAAGGTGGCAGTTTGCGGGCGCGGTTGAGAAACACGATCGGTTGTTGTGTGTAAAAAACCAGACTCGGCTTCTCAAAAGAATTGGTCGCCATGACGATCGGTTCATCTGCCTGACGAATTTGCACCACCGTTTCGGCAACCTTTCTCAAAGGCAGTTGTCGCTCAATATCGATCACTCCAAAAACGGGCGTGACAAACAATAAAATGAATGCTGCGTAAGTGATTAACTGAACGCTCCAAAATCGCTGAATCTTGTGTTGAAAAATCAAAATTGTGCCTGCGATCGCGCCTCCTAACCAGATCAATAATCCAACCCAATCCAATTTTGCTTGTCGAATTCGCTCACCCAGATTGGGCATGGAGGGATCACTATCGAGCCAATTGGGACTATAAAACGCACAAACCGCCAGCGTCAAACACAACGCCAAACTGACATAGACACTCAGCTTAAACGCCCACGATTTGGACTGAGTTTGCATCTGATAATCCCACCACAGCGCGACTAGAATGGCGGCAGCCGGAACGAGCGGCAAGGTGTAAGTAATGTATTTTGTGACGGCGATCGTAAAAAATCCCAGTACAACCCCAAACCAAATTAAAGCAAGCAGTCCGAGGTGTTGCGATCGCGGTTTCTGTCTCCAGTTTTGTCGAGCAAAATGACCGATCGCAGCAGGCAAATAAATCGACCAGGGAAAGAACCCCGCCAGCACAATCAAAATGTGAAAGTACCACGGGCCTTGATGTTGGTTGACGACACTGGTAAAGCGATCGACATTATGCACCCCAAAAAACGAGTCTACAAAAGCCGCTCCATTTTGAAGATAGGCCGCCCCATACCACGGCACACTCAACCCTAAAAAGA
The DNA here is from genome assembly GCF_052939495.1 of Phormidesmis sp. 146-12. Taxonomy (NCBI): domain Bacteria; kingdom Bacillati; phylum Cyanobacteriota; class Cyanophyceae; order Leptolyngbyales; family Leptolyngbyaceae; genus Phormidesmis; species Phormidesmis sp. 146-12. The sequence continues at coordinate 38,038 of NZ_JBJPHS010000015.1, forward strand.
TCAGCATCCCCGGCAAAAGTTTAAGTTCTCTCAGCCCTTCTCGCAGCTTGCCCACACAAAACAGAAAGAGAAGCACGATCGCTCCCGGCAGCACAATTCCTACGGGCCCTTTGGTCAAAACTGCCAGCGCCATCAGGGCGTAGAACGTCAGATAAAAACGCGCTTGAAGTTGGGGGCGATCGACCTGAAGATATCCCAAAAAGAAGGCAAACAGCGATCCTCCAAAGCAAACACTCAACACCATATCCGAGTAGCCCAATCGCCCAAAAAAGAATGACTGAAGATTGAGCGCACAGATGGCGGAGCCGAGGTAAGGGAGTGAGGAGTGAGGAGTGAGGAGTGAGGAGTGAGGTTCGTTGGCTTTGCGATGGATGTTGAGAATGTGGAAGCAGAAGGCAGGGAGGAGCGTGCCAGCGAGGGCGGAGGGGAGACGGGCGGCCCATTCGTTGACTCCGATCGCTTTGAAGCCGATCGCTATCAGCCAGTAGATTAGCGGTGGCTTGTCAAATCGGGTGACTTCGTTGAAATAAGGCGTGATCCAGTTTCCGGTGACGGTCATCTGACGGGCGGCTTCGACAAAGAGCGGTTCTGTTTCGTCGAGTAATCCCGTGCTGCCGAGTCGATCAAAAAAGACCAGACAACTCAACAGGAAGATCCAAACGATCGGCAAAAGACGGATGATCCAGGGCGGCAATTTCTGCCCAAAAATCTGCGGATTCAAGCGATCGAAACTCCTCTATGCAGAAGCAAGTCAGCAAGCGGTAGTTTGACACGAAACCACACTTTTTGAAACCGTAACCAGAGAGGAGTAATGATGTTCTTTGTGGCTGTGATGTTCTCGTTCAGAGGCGCTTGGATCTTTGGGCTATAGCAGTCTTAAATTGGTCGTGAGACAGTTCGGTGGCGTGGTTTTGGTTTTTGGTTATTAGTTATTGGGATCTAAGGAAGGCTAAGGTCAGCGGACAGGGGTCGGGCTTCGAGGCGGCGGTGGATGAGTTGGGGCAACGGTTTGCTCGCAGACCCAAGAAGGTAAAGTCTCAGCAGGCACTCTTGTAGGGTTCAGGCGGATTAGTCGCATTAAAAAAGGAAGCGTTCTCGTTTTAGGCGGGGACGTTCTTGTTCTAAGTTGGGATGTTCTTGTTCTGAGTTGGGATGTTCTTGTTTTAGATGGAAATGTTTTGGGTTTGGGTAGCAATTGTCCCTCTTTCAACTCGATCGTTCCCTTTTCAAATGAGACAACCGATAAATCGATCGTGGAGTTTCCGGGCGGATTGAGAATTTCTTTGCTAAAAAAGATACAGCCCTTCTCCTCATTCGTCACTAGAATCTATGTTGGAAACAATTCCCCTTTTGCTGGCGACTCCGATCGCAAAAATTATTCTCGATAAGCTCTATGAAGGGGTAGGCTCCAAGCTTGGCGAAAAAGTGGTGGAAGCAGCAACGGCACCGATTCAAAAGTTGGGACAGGTGGTCTGGGATCGTTGCTTTAAGGGCAAGCCGGGAACAGATAAGTTGCTAGAAGCAGCGGCAAAAGGGTCAGAGCCTGAGCTAAAGCAGGTGCAAAATTATTTGCTGAAGGAGATGGAGAATCCAGCATTTGTGGAAATGGTGAGGTCGATCGCTCAAGAAATCCATCAGGTGTTGGTTCGGTTTGAGGATGTGAATGCTAAAAACGTCCAGCAGATTTTTGGTGGGCAAGGATTACAGGTAAATGAAAGGCAAGACCAGCCGATTATTCAAATTCAGGGCAATCCGACACTGCATTTTGGGACACAATCGAAATCTGATAACCCTAAAACCACTCTCATGTCTCACGATCGCTTGCGTCACCTAGAAAATCAGTTAGAAATCCTTCAAGAGCAACAAGCCGAGCTTGAACAAGAAGCTTTGCTGAGAGGAGGATTGCCCAAAGTTCAGATTGAGCAGGAATTACGACTAAAGATTAAGCCGAAAATTCGTGAATACGAGCAAGAGTATTGGCAGATTTTGGCTAAGTCTGCACCGGAAGTGATCGCAGACCCAGATGCTGAAGTCATTGTGGCGGAAATTGTCGAATCGGTGGGTCGGCTGGAGGCGCAGCAGGACTCTCCGACGGAAATCATGCAGATTTTGCTGGGACTACGGGACAAATTGAACCGACCGGAGACTTCGGCGGCGATTAAGGTGAAGTGGGCGTTGTCAGCAATTCCGCCGTTTGTGAGTCTGGCGACGGAAGGTGAGTTGGATCTGGAGAAATTTTTGCAAACGAATTTCCCGACGTTTAGAAGGTGGTCTAAAGAACTGGCAAAAAAGTTGTAGATCGCGATCGCTCTCAAGAGAGGAACGGTCGTGGTACGCGAATGCCTAAATCTCCCTTCTTTGCAGATAATAAGGAGGCGGCATTAAGAGACGTTAAAAACTTTACTGGACGAAGCGAGGAATTAGGCAAACTCGAAAAACTCTTGATCAATTCAGAAGAAGAGCAAGACCGTTACGTTGTTGGGTTAGTCGGGGGTGCAGGTTTCGGTAAGTCTGCTCTCGCTCAACATTTTGCCTACATTTATAGGAAAGAATTTCCAGATGGTGTAATTTCATTGAAAGTTTGTGGTGAGACGGCGATAGCCATTGCTTTTCGTCTTGCACGCCGTTGTGGAGAAGAGATTGAATCAGAAAACAGTTGGCAAGATGCTGAAGCGATTATGCAAGAATTTATTGCAAATCGTAAAATGTTGTTGATTTTCGATGATGTTACTGATCATCGTACTATTGAACCTCTACTTCTCCCTGAAAGTCAATGTTCTGTTATTTTTACAACTAAAGATCATAAGGTTTTCAATTCTCTGATTCTTCCAGAAAACAGAAGAATTTCTGTCTCCAATCTACCTCTCGAAGATTCTCGCAAGCTATTTAGAGATACTTTAGACGATGAATCTCGCTTCGTTCTCAAAGCAGTTGATGACATTATTAAAGCATTAGGGGGGCTTCCATTAGCAGTGAAAATAGCTGCTTTAAATCTTAAGCATCCAAACGATCAGAGTCTCGACAGCTATGCAGCCTCATTAAAAGAGGCTAAAAACACTTTATGGCAGGACAAGGATCTTCTAGAAGAACTTGAATTTAATACTGACCTAAACATTATTATATCGTTGGATTCTAGCCTGCAACGCCTAGAGAAAGATGAACAAGGTGCAGTTGAATTCTTCTCATGCTTAGGAGTTTGTGCTGAACAAGGATTTTCACTTCAGACAGCAATAGTAGCAAGCGGCTGTACAAAATCAAAAACCAAAAAATATCTTACGCGACTTCTCCATCTTTGTTTACTATGTAAAGCAGGAGACCGATATATATTTCATACTCTGATTCGTGTTTACGCTCGATATTGTCTAAGGAAAAGTAACAAACAAGAGGAAGTAGAAAGGCGATGTGCTGAATTTTTCATAGAAACTGTTAGAGAAGTTCAAGGACAAGAAGATGTTTCTACAGTTGCAAAAGATTTTGATGATATTATTTTGGCAGCACAATAGTTACAACGACAAGATAATTCTATATTGAGAACTTACAATTACTTGCAGTTCAGCAACCGCTTAAACCGATTATTTGGAGAACATGGCCACAGCTATTGGTCTCAAGCAATTAGGCTAATGGGAGGATTTCAGAAGTTGGCAGAAGATTCAGCAGATTGGGAGGCTGTAATCACATTCCGCACTCGTCAGGCAAAATATCTTGCTTTTCAAGGACATTTGCTAGAGGCAGAAGAGATGCTAGAGGCTAATATTATTAATTCAACTCTAGCGAAAATTGAAAGCTCTAAAACTTGCCAACGTGCCAGAGTAAAATACTTAGTTCGTCGAGCTAGACTTTTACAAAAGAGGAAATCAGAAGAGGCACTAAATCAGGCAGAAATTTTCTTAGAGGAAGCACGTTTGACCGTAGAGAAAGAGAAGCTAAGTGACCTAGAAAAGCGAAATGTTCTTGATAGTTTAGGAGCAGTTTTACAAGATAAGGAAGATTTTAAGCGCGCTCTAGAAATATATCAAGAGGTCAACACCCTTAACCAAAGTCTTGATGATAAATACTCAATCGCAAGGGGATTAAACTGTGAAGGTTTCTTGCTTGGAAAACTAAGTGAGTCTGATGAAAGTCGGTTTGCTGAAGCCTTAAATAGCTATAAGCGTTCCATTGAAGCTAGTAAAGAATTAAAACAATGGAACTATTTAGCAATTAGCCTAGAGCAATTAAGTAGATTGTACGAGAGGCGAGGTGATAAAGACCAAGCTATATACTACGTTAATTGCGAACTTCAGCTTTGGAAAGATTTGAAAGATGAAAGACGAGAAATTGTTCCTCTAGAGAGGTTAGCCAAGTTGAGTTTATTATTAGAACCTCCTAAAACTGATGAAGCTCAAAAAGCTTTTCAACGCAGAGTCGCCATAGCTGAAAAAATTGGTAATCTGAAACAAACAGCACTTTGCTTAATGCATTTAGGAGGTTTTTTTCATAGACAGCGTGATCTTGAAGATGCCCTAAATAATTTTATACGTGTATTTAAGCTCCGCAGCTATCTTGAAAGTCAAGAAAATTTAGCTTCCACCTTAAGAGATTTATCAAATCTATTTAAGCAGAGAGGTAATTTCAGTGAAGCAAAAAGAACGGTTGAATATGCCATCGAAATTTATACAGAGATTGACCATCTTCAAGAATTAGCAAGTAGCTTGAATATACGAGGCTTGCTGCACAAGAGACTGAAAAATTATAATGATGCCCTTCATGATTTTAATTATCAAATTGAAATTAGTCTAAAACTGAACGATCAAAAGCAACTAGAGCATGGACTAAGAGGTATCAATAGTTTACTAGATATTCAGGAGTGGGATGAAGCAGAAAAAAGTCTTGAGGAGTATCGGAATAGATTTGATAAGCTACAGGAGCAACGCAATTTATTAGTATGGTGGAAAATACGCGCTGAGTCCTTTGAAAACCAGAACAAATATCATGAAGCTGAAGATTGCTATAGTAATGTTCTCAGCGAAGCTAAAAAGTTTAGTGATTCTCAACAAAGAGTAAAGGAACAGGTAACTGCTCTTTGTAGGTTGGGGCAACTGTATGCAAAAAACAGCGGTCAGGAAAGCCTTAATTGGTCAGTAAACCATCTTCATGAGGCGATTAAGATTGCTAGCAACACTCAACATTTGGAAGAAGCTCACGCTGCTGTGGAGGAAGCATTGCGGGGAGCAATTCAAGGAACTAATAGACGTAGCGATGTTTTGAATTACTGTGATGAGATATTACAAATTTTACCTGCTCATTCAGGCTTATCAGACTTACGTCAAGGTCTAGTTTCGTCAATAAAAACAGGTTTGGTGTTACATATCAAGACTCATCCTCAGAATAATTACCGATGGGGACATATTGCTCCTCACGATGGAGGAAAAGATATTTATTTCAGCGCTAAATATATTGGCACCAATTGCTTATCACAGTTGCAGAAAGGAACACTTGTTGAAGTCGAGGTGGAAACTACTAATGACGGTTATCATGCAACGCATATCAGAATTTTGAAGTAGAACCATAAAATTTCTGCTCTAAAGAAATTGATTCCTTGCTGAATCCCACGGTGCGATCGCTCCAGATTCGAGAGCAGCAGTTAGGAGGCGACCATCCCGATACGGCAACCAGTCTAAATAATTTGGCACAGTTGTACGACTCACAGGGACGGTATGAGGCAGCCGAACCTTTGTATGTGCGATCGCTCCAGATTCGAGAGCAGCAGTTAGGGCCAGACCATCCCGATGCGGCAACCAGTCTGAATAATCTGGCAGGGTTGTACGCATTGCAAGGGCGCTATGACCAGGCGGAACCCTTGTTGGTGCGATCACTTCAAATTCTGACCACAAAATTTGGTCTAGCCCATCCCGACACCCAGCGAATACAAATAAATCTAGCAACGCTCTATGACGACATGGCGGCACAGTGCAAACTGCAAGGGCGCTATGACAAAGTAGTGGAATACTTGGAAAAGGCGATCGTTCTACGTCAGTCGATCAACTAAACGATCACAAGGGCAGCCATGAGAAACACGATCGCTGGTTAAAATGAAGAGGCGATCACGCTTGCAAACGCGGCTGATACCCTAAAAACAGGTCTTACCATTCAGGCTTATGGACTTCTACACTCTTGTTCTAAGACAAAGCGCAGGATACTGGGTCGCACTCTGCCTAGAGAACGGCGTTGTTGGGCAAGGACACACCCAGGATACAGCCATTCAAAAGCTAAAAGACGCGATCGACTCAGTACAGCTAGTCGATCAGTCTGACAATCTCTACTCTGAACCTGTATCCATCAAAGCGCTGCATGAGTTTCTCAACATTGACTCTCAAGAGCCAACCTTAGAAACTTACGAACTACGGGCAGTCCATGCCTAAAAACATCCCTTCACTCAAGCCAAAGCAACTGATCAAAATTTTAGAACGGGCAGGCTGCACATTCTATCGCGAAGGTAAGGGAGATCACTGCCTGTATCGTCGGATTGTTGAGGATGAGAAAAGAATTGTCCCGATCGATATGGGCGCAGGTGAAATGTCTCCAGCTTATGTGTTGAGGATCTTCAGACAATTTGGCTTTACAGATGAGGAAATTGAAGAACTATTGGGTTGATGCTGTCTAGACCTTCCCTCTAGTGCTGGAGTCGATGGTCTCTTAGGCATGGACTTTTTGACTTTTGTAGGCGCGATCGTTGATATCCAACAAGCTCAAATATCACTCAAGCAAACTCCATGATGATGCTATTCTCTGTTGATGGCTGTTCTGATCTGGATTTCTCAAACAGCTTCCTCAGCCTCAAACACTCATTTCTAGCATTCGCTGCATCGGTCGGAGGGCCGCGAGTCGAGTGGCTTCGGGTAAGGTGATTTCTGGGGTGCGGTTTTTCATGGCGAGATACAGCTTCTCTAGCGTATTGAGACGCATGTGGGGGCACTCATTGCAGGCACAGTTGCTCATCGGTGGAGCAGGAATAAACTGCTTGTCGGGGGCGGCTTTTGCCATCTGGTGAAGAATGCCTGCCTCGGTCGCCACAATAAAAGACTGACTCACACTTTGCTGACAATACTTCAATAACGCCGTTGTCGAACCGATGAAATTTGCATGACGCAAAACAGCAGGTTCACATTCTGGGTGAGCAATCACCTCAGCGTCAGGATATTGAATCTGAAGTTGCACCATTTTCTTTTCTGAAAACGTCTCATGCACCATACAGCTTCCTTGCCACAGCACCAGATCGCGTCCAGATTGCTCACTGACATACTTGCCGAGATTGCGATCGGGCGCAAAAATAATCGGCTGATCGACTGGAATCTGACGCACGATCGACACCGCATTGGCGCTAGTGCAAATAATGTCACTCATCGCCTTAATGTCTGCTGTGCAATTTATATAAGAAATTACCAAATGATCGGGATGTTTTGCCTTAAATTCAGCGAAGGCATCCGGCGGGCAGCTATCGGCCAGAGAACACCCCGCATTCAAATCAGGCAGTAAAACGAGCTTGTTGGGGTTGAGAATTTTGGCTGTTTCTGCCATGAAATGCACCCCCGCAAAGACGATCACATCCGCGTCTGTCTGAGCGGCCTGCTGCGAAAGCCCCAGCGAATCGCCTAAGAAGTCAGCCACGTCTTGAATATCGGGGTCTTGGTAGTAGTGCGCCAAAATGACCGCATTGAGTTCGCGCTTGAGGTCTGCGATCGCCTCAAACAAATCACGAGGCAAATCACGAGGCAAACGAACCGTTGGAGAGGAAAGCTGAGTAAACACGATGGCGATCGATTGAATAAAAGACCTGTGTTCCTGTAATTATAGTTTAATTCACCAAAATCAACAAGTTTATTTTTATCTAAACCTACCAACTCGCTCAAAACTCAGTTGACATCTGTCCAGAAATACGGACTAGAGAGCAATCCCTTTAGGGTGATTAAGTGAACAGATTGACTAAGCGTAACTTCGCCAATCCTACGATGTGAATACTTGGTATAAATCCTTGGTTGGGTGAGATCGAACCCAAGTGAACCTATGCCAAATGTGCCCTTGTCGAATCAAAACGCAAATCAACCACACGAGACTTAAAGACCAGAGTCTATAATTACTTTGAATCGGCTCTAATCGATCCACTTACACAGACGGTCTCCTAAAGCTGCGCTACTTTTCTCCAAACTTTTAATAGCAATTTAGGTGCATAAGGTTTGAGAAAACTCTTAAAAGCTAGAGAAGAGTTGAGATCAGCTTTCCATCGAAACCTTATCAAATGGATAAGCTGTAACCCTTCTATAAGTTTTCTTTGAGCAAACAGATTGACGAGCAATCCCTCCAAGAGTTGCCCCCAGACAACTGGCGCTAGCGGACGACTTCTAATGAATTCCCAGAAGGAATCGAGAGCTTTAATATCTCGATGAGTCAATTCTCCGTCTACTCCTTCCGCCATTAGCCAATATTTTTGATAAGCATCATTGTCCAATGTCTGAAGCAAAGCCCACCAGAGTCGTTGATAGCTCGTTTCTGGAAGATAGCACTGGGTTCCTGTAAGTTCTTGAACAGCATTTAGGGAAATCTTGTAAGCATATTCAAGTTGATCCTTACGATGGATCGTAGTGATTCGCGAACTGTCATCCATCCGGCGTTTTAGTAAAATTTTAGAAATGTTTTCTAATCGAGACTGACGGCTCAAACGCCAAAATATATCATAATCTTGGGATCGCAAAAACGTTTCGTTATAACCCCCTATGCTCTGTATGAGGGCACTTTGTGACATCAGAGTTGAGTGATGCATGGGATTATTAAACAGAAAAGCGGCTTCTAATCTTTCATGCTCTGAAGGAGGATAATCCTCTCCTATTTTACTCCCTTGGGGATTGATCAACTCAACGGCCGTCCCGATCGTACCCACTTCAGGATGCGTTTCCAGATAGTCAAACTGCTGACTCAAGCGATCGAGAAAAGAAATATCATCACCATCCTGACGCGCAATATACTTGCCTTTAGATACACTCAAGCCCTTATTTAGTGACTTTGTTAGTCCTAAATTACGTTCGTTATGAAGTAATACAATCCGAGAATCTCGATCGGCATATTCAATTAAGATAGGCCAAGTGCTATCTGTAGAACAATCATTGATAATGATGAACTCAAAGTCGGTAAAGGTTTGGTTCAAGATACTGTCTACAGCTTCTCGCAAATATTGAGAGCCATTGTAGACCGACATGACGACGCTGACTTTGGGAGTTGGGTGAGACATAGAATTCACGATATGAGTTACACACTGTCGTATAGGTGATATGAATTATGGTTAGCACTTGAGACTCTTTCAGAACCTGCTTTCCTTCAAACAAAACTCACTACACTCAGGCACTCATTTTTTCAACAACATACAGTATAACTGAGGGATTGCCACGCTATTATTCAGTACTTTTTGCCGTATTGAATAATCTGAAAAAATATAGATTTAAATGAGCCTTTATGTGAAAGCCGGATGCTGAAAAGGCTCCATTTAGAATTTTTAGCAGCAAATCTCTTTTTAGCAACAGAAAACTCAAGCATCCTGGTCGCTTGACGCAGTAGTGAGTCCAGAGTTGCAGAGCAATCCAATATTTTTTCCAACCGCTTGAGCCGCTCAATGCTTTAGAGATCAAGTATTGATAATGATTGGAAAAGCTTTGTGATTTTAGGTGACGAAGAGACTCTGGAGCGCGGCTGTACGCACCTTCGATGAGTTGTAAGTAAGAGGCTTCTGACCGGAAAATATCTCGAAAGGACTTTGAGCGCGTGGAAACCCGATAAAGCAAGTTAACTTTGGGAACTGAAACAAACTCATATTTCTCAGCTAACTTCATATATAAGTCTCGATCTTCGCTATGAGACAGCGACTCGTCGAATCCTCCGACTGCTTCCAAAGCCGCTCTGGCTATCAGTGAGTTAGAACCATTACCCACAATATTACTCAACAACAACTGAGCATGAACATTGCCGGAATAATTACAACGTCCACCGATTCCGATGAATTTGCCAGATTCATCAATGCGATCGAACCAGCTATAGGCAACTGCTGCCTTCACCGGAGGTTGTAAAGCCTTCCATTGATCTGACAGATTATCAGGCAACCACAAATCATCTGAATCGAGAAATGCAATCCATTCGCCAGAAGCTTGAGCAAAACCGATATTGCGGCTGGCCGCAGCATTACCCTTGTCACATACAATGACCTTAATCCGAGGATCTGGTTTCGCTGAAACAATCTCAAAGGTCGAGTCTGAAGACCGATCGATGACAACAATGACTTCAATATCTGAGAAAGTTTGATGGAGCACTGAATCAACAGTTTCTCCGATCGTAGCTTCCGCGTTATGAGCCGGAATAACAACTGAAATGGTCGGCATGACTTACTCACTTATTTCTTACAATCAATCATCTAGTGATGAACTAGACATTGTTTTGTGCAGGATTGCTGTTTTATGAGAGATTTAAGCGATCGCAGCCCTTGATTTCAAGCTTGGTCAGTTGAAGAGGATGGTTGAGAAATTTTTGACCCACGATAGGATTTCTCCAAACATCCCCCAAGGCGACTAGAGTTCTTTCAGCAGTGAGTTGCCCTTATCCAAACTGTTTGACGAACCTACGAAAATTGGGAGATATCCTCATGGGTATTAGTCTCTTTACTTTCTGACTCTCCTGAGAAAGTGTAATAAAGATTCAGTATCAAGTTAAAATTCAGGTATGTAGCGACCTTACCCAAGGTAAACACCATCTCAAACAACAACACAATGGGAAGCGCTAGAGGAAACAATAAAATTCGGGTCTTATCCTCACGCAACACAGAGCGAACTTGCGGTATGTCAAGGGGTTTGATGCTCAAGATACTCGATAGAATTCCGCACACACGCTCAAATGGACTCAGTGTAAAAGAGGTTGAGAGGTTGGTGAGTTTAGAATCCTGCGTGAGGGAGGCTTTGATAGACTCTTTGATAACGCTGTCGTGCCCCTTCAGCAAGTACCTCCAAGTTATAAATCCCACTGTAGGAGGCTCATGAAGGGCTTTAGCTTGAGGGTGCTTTATGATCTTCTCCTGCTGGAAACGCTGTAAAAAGTAATGATGAATGTTACAGTTGCCCCGATATAGCGGTAGCGGTAGAGATGTCGGAATTGGATTGCTTAGTAGAAAAGCTCGACGAAAAGCAACATTATTCATAAAGTAGCCATCAGAGATATAAGTGTCGCTTTGACTAGACAATCGAGGAAAGAAGTAATGCAGAGCGATCGCCAGTTCGTAGATAGATCGAATAGGAGTCGTCGTTTCTCCAGCAACCATATTGATGTCTGGATGCTGATTAAAGCTGACGAGAAGATCTCTGAGCCAGTTTGGTGTGTAGACACAATCAGAGTCGCAATAAACGACAATATCGCCTGTAGCAAGCGATGCGCCTAGCATTTTCGCTGCGAAATAGCCAATATGAGGGGCAGGGTGAACTTGAATCCACGGATAATTTGAGCATATTTCTGCAATCAATTCCGGTGGTGCATCGCCGCTATCAATAATCAAAAATTCGTTGGCTTGCTCTAGCGAAATATCTTGAGTGACCAGGGAGTTTAAGCTCCGATAAATATTATCAAGCTCAACGCTGGAGAGATTTTCAGTTTCAAAGACAATAGAAAACGTTGGAAGTGTAGATTCTCTGTGGCTCGTTGAGATCACATTTGACAATTGCATAATACTCTCCTTTATTTGGCAACAAGAACATTCCAGCTTCTAGGTTGATAAAAAAGTGACCTGCCGATCGCGTCTTGACCTGGCTCAACAGTAAAGCGAAAAGATTCTACTGCATCTAAATGAAACAGCTTATCTTTCTTGACATATACATCCATTAAGTAGTCTCCAAGCCTGAGTCCGAGATAGGGCATTTGTAGTTGGATTTCGTACTCTCCTGGCAGCAACTCGATCGGAATAGAGTCATTGAAACTATTCAGTGAAAGCATCATCTCTCCGCCTTCTGTTAGACCTTTGATGGCGATCGTAATACTCACATTGGTTAAACTATCTAGAACCTTTGCTTGAATACCAATAGAAGTTGCACAACCACTAATCGGCTTTTCAACTACTATGTTCTTTTCATCTCTAAAGACGATTCCTTGAATATCGAAACCTACGGTGGGGCGTTTTTTTAGGGCAGGTATCCCAATAAGACTGGCATCTATTTCGGCATCGATAAACAGATCTTGTTCATAATGGCTCATCACTGAGGCAACAGGCCCCATACTCTTGAGATGCCCTTTGGCAAAATAAACGGCTTCATCACAAACCGTGAGTATGGAGTGGGCATTGTGGCTAACCAGAATAAAAGCTGTGCCATTTTGACGAAGTTCATGTAGTTTTTGGAAACACTTTCCCCGAAAACGGCTGTCTCCAACTGCCAGGACTTCATCAATCAAGAGAATTTCTGGATTTGTATGGATTGCACTAGCAAAGCCCAATCGGGCTGCCATCCCAGAGCTATAGCTTTGTAGTGGAGACTCGATCGCTTCCCCAATCTCAGCAAATTCAACGACCTCCTCAAACCGCTCATCAATTTCCTTCTGGGTCAATCCTAAAATGGACATATTCGCATAGATGTTTTCTCGTCCAGTTAAAATCGGATTAAACCCTGCGCCCAATGCAATGAGTGGTGCAACTCGTCCATTGACGGTTACCGTCCCTGCGTCTGGGTTGATCAGTCCAGCAATCACCCGCAGAATGGTTGACTTTCCGCTACCGTTTTTACCGACAAGACCTAGAGCCTCACCTCGTCGCAGTTGAAAGCTTATATCTTTCAGCGCCCAAAATTCTTGCTTGCGTAATTCATTCTTGTGACCACCCCGCGAACCTACTAATTCTGAGGCGATATCTTGCATTCCATACAGCAAGGAGAGTTTCAAATTACGGCAAAACTTCTTTGATACCCCATTAACAGACAAGACAATATCATCATCGCTGGAGGGCGCTAGAATTGCCACCTCTTGAGCAGCATTTTTAGAAAGTGGTGTAATGTTCATGCACTCATTCGTTCAATAACATAAGGCATTGCTAACCGATAGATCACCCAAGCAACCAATAAGCCAACTAGTGCAAATCCACTCACGATCCAAAATCCAACTGGATCTGAGACTACCCCAGTGGTCGGTAGTTCCCGAATTGTGATCAGTAATGGTGTGACTGGGTTTAAGCGAACTACTGACCCAAACCAACCCGCTTGAGGAACTGGATAGATAACTGGAGTTAGCAGCATCCAGGGAGCCGTAATGATCGGGAGTACCTTTGAAATATCACCATAAAGCGTCCCTAGGGGGGCTAACAAAAGCCCGATCGCCGTCCCCAACATTACCAGGTGAACTAACGCGACTGGAGCTAACCAAGCACTCCAAGTTACAGGAATTTTGAACCAGAGAAATAACCCAAGAATTAGAATAAGCTTAATCGCGAAGTTGAAAAACACTTCACCCAACTTTGCTAAAACAATTGCCTCACGAGGAAAATTAATCTTTGCCAGCATTTGCTTGGCTTGTCCGACTGCTGCGATCGGCCCATTCAACGCTTCTACAAAGGTTTGCCAGATGGTCATGCTAAACATCACATAAGCGGGATAGGGCAGATCTGTCTCACTAATATTGATGACTCCACTATTTCGAGCAAGCACTAGTCCCAGCGATGTGACCAAGGGTGGTACAAATGCCCAAAACACCCCTAGAAACGATTGGCGATACTGAGCACTAAGATCTCGTATCAGCAAGCGCCAGGCTAGTTCCCGCGAAGCGAGAAGATCTCGACCCATCTCCCGGAACAACTTTATTGGCCGACGAATCCGACTATCAGTAGAGTAAGAAACCCGCTGAGAAGAACGACGACGCATGTAGGCTCCAGGTTGATTTCGATGATTCATAATTTCAACACAGGAATAAAGGCTTAATAGTGACAGTGTTTGATGACCAGTCGCAGATGAAAGAAGTTCAAATTTAAGTAAGTTATACCAATGCCATATGAACTTACACAAAACTTAAATAACGATAACCCTTGTCAGTGGAGGAATTTTCTATTAAGCTTGTGGAGAGACAGTATCAGTGAGCACATCATTAGATAAACTTCAACTAAAATTACTGAAGGTGAATGTAGTTAGAGATTGTTCTATCCACTCTTCTCTTAGCATTTCTTTTGTCAGGACATTCATGAATATCTTCACCCAAGAGAACTTAGGGGTGTTTCTGAGTCTTGCAACTTAAATTAGGATCGCTGTAGTAATGGCACTTATCCTTTGACCTGCCTCAATCTGATATAGATTCTGATATAGATATTGATTCTCAGCCCCTTTGCAAATATCTTCATCTCTAAACCTAACTTCTTCAACTTTAAACAAGATCAGGATTAATCTTGCAGAATCACCGAGGATTTGTGGATAGGTCGTCAGATACCCCTCTTGAATCACTATGGGCGAAGTAAACAGCCCTCTAAATGCTGAAAAGCCTCTCTAGCAAACTGTCTAGCATTTGCACTTCATTTACTACTCTCTTGAAGGAACAGAAACAAATTGTGAATGCTAAAACGTTCACTGAGAAAGAGTTACATCGTTTTTGAGTAATTTTGCTTCGTCTGGAGTGATAGTAAAGGAGTGTGTTCCAGATGATCGCCCTTGGCCTTGAGGACAGGGTGATTTTCATTCTCGGTTTTCCACCGACTTCTCCCGATACTGACAACTTGCGGTACGGTTTCGGCAGTAAGGTCATGATTGGTGACAAAGGCATTGGAGTACAGCACTTTCCCATCGGATTCGCGCAGTAGGGTCACTAGAAACGATTCGCATTGCATCAAGAACACTGAAAACGCTCCGAGAATCACGTCGCTCAATCGGTAGCGTGTCGCGTTGTTCGCTTGACGGGGATCTCGAATCTCGCTGACCGCCTTGCAGAGATCGCCCAGCAATTTTTCAAAGCTCAAGGCCAGGGGGTGGTATGGTTCTGCGGTTCCTTCTCCTTGGGGAGAGGGCTAGGGTGAGGGTGAAATTTCGAAGTTATTTAATCCACGATCCTTAGTACAACGATAGAACGATCGTAGGATGAGTAGAGTTTTACAGGATTCACTCATCCTAGATTCGATTATGGAACACTTAGAAAAGTGATTGAGTCAAACATTCGTGATTGAATAGATCAATCAGTTTGGAATCTACCAGCTAAGGCTTAGAACTAATGCTTAGAAAACAAAAGACAGCAGTTTCTGTACTTCATAGACTATAAAAAGCATCCCGTTTGAAGAAATAAATCCAACTCACCGTAGAATGCTTTAAGATCACATGAAATCACTCAATGCACACACTTAAACAAAAGCTCATTTAAGCCTAACTTCTACGATCGCTCACCCCAATCACCTCACCAAAACCCGCATCCCGTCTGATGATCAACAAGTCCCGATCGTCACCTGGCTAGCTCACTTTTGCAGCACTAAAAACTCTGGAGGCACAAAATCCACCAGCCACACATCATTCTCAGAACAGTAGAAAGTAAAGTTTGCCGCCTGCATTCTCGCCGCATCAACTACAAAAATAATCGGGCGACCCTTTCGACTACCGACTTTGCGAGCAGTTTCGAGATCTGAGGAAAGGTGAACGTGATGGCGGGCCATTTTGAGTAATCCTGATCGCACGATCGCTTCCTCCAACGGTGCGCCTGTCCCGTGATACAGCACGTCTGGCGGAATCTGAGATTCTAGCTGCAAATCGACAGCGACACTGTGCCCCTGGTTGGCTCGAATCAGCGTACCTGTAGGATCGATCGCAAATCGCTGCTTGTCACTTTTGGCAACCACTTCTTGCAACTCAGTCAGAGCGATCGGAAACTGATGGACGGTGCAGGCTGAGAGAAGATCGGCGATCGTCACCCATCCCCCTGGCATCAAGGTTAAGCCAAGTCGTTCTGGCTGGTGACGCAGATGTTTGCTGAGATATTTGCTGACTTTAACCAGGCGTGAGTTTTCCATTGTCCAGGGTGGGGAGCGATCGTTCTGACTACATTTATACTACAAACAACTACAAATTGCATCCCAATCCAGCGTGTAAGATCACCAGAGTTCATTAGCTTCTGAGATCAAGCAAACTGATACAATTAGTACAAATTAGTACAAACGACCGCCTAACATAGTCAAAGAAGCGTTGCACAATGTTGATGTTGTGGCGATGCCCCTTGTTGTCAGAAAAAAACCGCTATGTCAAATTCTCGTTCTTTCGCCATGCTTTTGGGGCTGCTGCTGACCACGGTGGGCTGTTCTGTTACGGAATCGTCTAAATCTGCCTCTGAGTTACCGACCCCGGTTTCTTCTCCAGCGGACAGCCAGCAGCCTTTACCCTCGTTGACGATCGCTCCCACAACAGCGCCCGATCCTCAGACCAGCAAGTCCATTGAGCAATATCTGAGCAAGCTTACCACCCAAGGCTTTTCAGCAAAATCTCACGGCGTTTGGATGCAGTCAGGCAGCACTTTGTTGGCGAACCATCAAGGCACCACACCTCTCCCGGCGGCTTCTTTGACCAAGGTTGCGACTTCTTTAGCGGCTCTACAAACCTTTGGCCCCGACCACCGATTTGAAACACAGATTGGCACCACCGGCCCGATCGAGAATGGCATTCTCAAAGGCGATCTGATTGTGCAGGGCGGGCAAGATCCGTTTTTTGTATGGGAAGAAGCGATCGCGGTGGGCAATCTGCTCAACAAGCTGCAAATCCGACGAGTTACGGGCAATCTCATCGTCGTGAACGGATTTTATATGAACTATGAGTTAGACCCGCAAAAGTCAGGTGCCCTGCTCAAAGAAGGAATCAATGCCCAAAGTTGGTCAGCAGACGCGCAAACTCAACATCAAACCCTGCCTCCTGGTACGCCTCGTCCTCAAGTCGCGATCGCTGGCTCGGTCAAAGTCGCATCCTCGGTGCCCGCTAATACAAAACCGTTGGCGCGTCATCGATCGCTGCCGTTGGCTGAGTTGCTCAAAAAAATGAATCGCTATAGCAATAATCTGATGGCGGAGATCATCGCTAGTTCTGTTGGGGGGGCAAACGTTGTGGCCTCGAAGGCGGCTGAAGCGGCTGGCGTTCCTCAAAGTGAAATTTTGCTGGTCAACGGATCTGGTCTAGCGGTTGAAAATCGGATTTCTCCGCGTGCTGTTTGTGCGATGTTTTTGGCAATCGATCGCTCACTCCAACCCATGAAGCTGACGGTTGCAGATATTTTCACGATCGTAGGCAAAGATACAGGCATTCTCGACGAGCGTAAGCTGCCTGCGTTGGCAGTGACAAAATCGGGCAGTCTCAATGAGGTGAGTGCGTTGGCGGGTGCCTTACCAACCCAAAAACAGGGCGTTGTCTGGTTTGTAATTATGAATGGCGGCGGCGCAAATTTAGAAGGATTTCGATCGCAGCAAGAGACGATTTTACAAACCCTAATGCGCCAATGGGGAACGGTGCAATCTTCGCCCGCAGAGCTATCGGCCAATGGGAAGCGATCAACCCAAACTTCGCTGAGTGAGGTGGTTAATTAGCGTTATAAATTGACGGACTGACTAACATTATTAAGTTAAGAATGTAGTGAGTTGAGAGCGATGGCACAAATCAAAATTTATGGAAGTTCAGACTTTCTCAGTCAAAATCGGACTCTGATTTCTGATGCGATTCATTCTTGTGTAGTGGAGGCGTTGGTATTTCCAGTAGAGAAAAGAGCGCATCGATTTATCTTGCTGAAACCAGAAGATTTCATCTATTTCTCAACTCGAACTCATCAGCATATTGTGATCGAAATCAGTCTGTTTGAAGGGCGCACCGTTGAAACTAAGAAAAAGCTGATTCATCTGTTGTTTGAGCGGCTCTCAAGCCAAGCCAAAATTGACCCGATCGATGTCGAAATCACCCTTACAGAAATGCCGAAACACAACTGGGGAATTCGAGGCAAAACAGGTGATGAGTTAGCGTTAAATTACACCATAGAACTTTAGTCTGGATCGATGTTGAGCGACCCCTTGCGGGTAACTCGAAGAGATCGTAGTTGGGCTTCTAGTCGTTCTGCTCGACGTTGGGCTTCTTGGGCTTGTTGTTGGGCTTCCTGGGCTTGCTGTTCAGCCTCTCGTATCTGTTCTTGTGCCTGTTGTTGGGCTTCTTGAGCTTGTTGTTGGGCTTCTCGTATCTGTTCTTGTGCTTGTTGTTGGACAGTTTGAGCCTCTTGTACAGCAGCGATCGCCGCTTCGCCAGCAGTGAGAGCAAGAGCACCTTGAGGGGTGAAATAACGTAACTGGCGATCGTGAATTCCTAGATAAAGTCCAAGCGCTTCACTCCAAAGTAATCCCTGATCGTTGGGCGAAATCGGTTGATAGTGTTGACTAACCAATCGAAAGCCAGCAAACTCTAAACTATCCGGTGAAAAGCAAAAATATTCATGGGTTCGGAAGCGATCTTGGTAGAGATTTTTCTTGAGTCCACGATCGACGTTTGCAGTTTCATCAGACAGTAATTCAATAATTAAATCAGGATATCGACCGTCTTCTTCCCAGACTACCCACGATCGCCGGGGATGGTTTTGAGTTTGCTGAACTAAGAAGAAATCAGGGCCGCGAAAGTCTCGATTTTTAAGCTGTTGACGACTGAAATAGAGGGTTAAATTGGCACCGATAAAGAAGTCGTCGCGGTCACGCCACAGCCATTCTAAACAAGTCACCAAGAGAGCAAGCTGATCGTAATGTGCAGAAGTTTCCATCTCTGGTTCGTCACTGTCAAGCTGAGTCGCATCAGGCATCAGATCAGCCAATTGTTGGGCAGTCAGAGCCATCACATTCGCCTCCTAAGCGGGAATATCTTCTAGCGTACTCGGAGTTAGAACTTCTGAGCTGACGGGAATCTGAAGCTTGAGATCGCCAAACGGACGAGTGACTTGACGCAGCAAAATCGTTTCGACCCGGTTTTCTTGAATGGAGACGGCTTCAAACTCCAACTCGCCCCACTGAAAGCGATCGCCCTCCACAGGCATCCGTCCCAAATGGTGAATCATAAAGCCCGCCAGCGTACTGTGCGTATTTTGAACGGGAATATTCAGACCCAATTTTTCATTCAAACTGTGCAAATCTAATGCGCCCGCCACAAAAACTGAGTGAGTATCATTGGAGACCAAAGGCGTGTGTGAGGCAGGCAAAATCGGCTTGGCATTCTCGCGATCGAACCACCAACCCGTCAGCAACTTCACCGTCCCATTCAAAACCACCAGCGCAGGATAAAACAGATAGGAGCAGATCTGAAGCGGCCCAATCAGCAACAGAGCCGTTTTTTCGGGCGCATGGGCCGCCAACACTTTAGGAACCAGTTCGCCCAGCACAATCTCAACATACGTCACGAGCAAAAACGCGATCGTCGCCGCGATCGTATGAGACGTGATCATGACAGGCAGATGAGCGATCGGAATGCGACTAATCCACGGCTCAATCCAATGCACCGTTGCCCCTTCTCCAAGCCACCCCAAAAGCAAACTGCCCGCTGTGACTCCGGTTTGGGTGACAGACAAGTATTTTTCCAGGTTGGTTTGAGCATAATGAACTCGTTGAGCCGCTTTGCTGGTTCTCGGATCGTCTGCTTTTTGGGATAGCTGATAAATTTCGTTTTTGGAGGCAGAGACGATCGCCAGTTCAGCGGCGACAAACAAGGCAACAATAATCACCAAAAGCAGCAAAATCGAGAGCCGCACAAGCGTTTCTGCTGTTTCAAGTTCAAAGGTTTGCAGGCTAGTCAAGATTGAAATCTCCTGGTCGTATAGGCGGATACCGATCGTTATTCTCAGTCTAGTGAATAGGTGAGCGCCTGAACTTGTATCCGCAGAAACAAATCAGAAATGGGGGAGGGAGGAGGGAGGAGGGAGGAGGGAGGAGGGAGGAAAGGAAAATTAGAATTGGCTGTATCTCTAGTTCTCTGTTTGACAGTAAGACAGTAAGTTTGATAGTGCAGTGTTGAATTCGGGAGGTAAATTGCTGTCTGGAGTGGGTTGAAAGTGTTGTGTAGAAGTCCTGACTGCAAACGTCGCACAATGCTACTGTGAGGGAGAAGTTTCACCTCGACTTCAGGTTATGTTTCAACGACCTCTGATTTGTACCGATTTTTCTGACGGTTTGCAGCGTCTGGTTGATTTTGTACCAAGCCTGGTGGCGGGTGGCATGTCCCAGATTGTGTTTTTGCATATTGTCCCTCTTGAAGAAAGTAATATTCCTCGCGTCAATGCAGAACGAGTCGATCGCGCTAAGTCCAAACTCTCTGCCGCCCTCAATCAGATTCCAGCGGGGACTGAAGTTAAGGTTGAGGTGGAGTCAGGACGAGCGATCGAGTCCATTCTCAAAACGGCGGAGCGGTATCAGTCAGACGTAATTATTTTGGGCACTCCCAGCCGCACGTTGCTCACCGAAAAGTTATTTGGTAGCACCACAATGGGCTTGGCCCAACGCACCAATATTCCTTTGTTAACGCTGCGGCCTCAGTTGATTTCGACTTATACTTCTGAAGAATTAAACCTACGCTGCCGGCATTTGTTTCGCACATTGTTGCTGCCTTTTGATAATAGTAATGCGGCTCGATATACCGTTGAGAAGGTTAAAGAGTTGGCTCAAAAGCGTCCGATTCAAGAAGTTTCTCCTCAAACAGACAAGTCGTTAGAAAAGATTTTGTTAAGCTGGGTTGCCCAGGAAGGGGGACGATCGGAGCTATCTGAAGCAGAACAGCAAAAAATCGTCTGTGACACGATCGAACCCGTTCGCGATCAGCTAGTTAATCAAGGTTTGACCGTCACTATCGATGTGAGAAGAGGCAGCCCGATCGTGGAAGTTTTGACCGTCGCTCAGGAATCAGATGTGAGTGCGATCGCGCTTTCTTCTGACAATTTAGGCAAACTTTTGGAATGGTCTACGCCCAGTTTTGCAGGCGAAATTATGCGACGAAGCTGGCACCCGGTTTTGTATTTCCCACCTATGCGATAAAAGCTGCTTCCATCTTTAGAAGTGACATTTCTGGCTCTATTTTTGACCGCCAACAATGGAAAGTAGATAAGCATGACTCGCAAACGGTTGATTATTGAGATGGGAATGGGTGTCGATCAACATGGTCAAGAACCTACGGTCGCGGCGGCTCGTGCGGTGAGAAATGCAATTGCTCACAATGCGCTACCGGGCGTGTGGGAAGTGGCGGGCTTGAGCCACCCCGATGAGATGATTGTCGAAGTGCAAATTGCTGTGCCTTATCCCGATCAGGTGCGCGAGGCGGAAGTGCTGTCTGTATTGCCGTTTGGGCGCAAAACTTTGACCGTGGAGGCAGGCGGAATGGTGGTGCAAGGACGGGCGATTTCTGAATTTAACGACAAAAATGATGAAATGCTGGTTGCGATCGCGTCTGTCACTGTTTTAATCGAGACTTAGAACACTATTGAGAATGGCGATCAATCAAGGCTGGATCTACTCAGAACAGGTTTCTCAGAATGCGAATAACATTACAATTCTGAACTATTATGTAACGCATTACACACATTCCTCACGACAAGAATGGAGGGATCGTATTCAGTCTGGACTCGTATCTGTCAATGGAAATGTGATTACAGAAGGTGACACGCTTCTCAAATCTGGGCAACATCTGGCTTACCACCGTCCACCCTGGGTAGAACCTGACGTACCAATGGATCTGGACATTCTCTATGAAGATGCAGAACTGCTGATTTTACACAAACCTTCTGGACTACCTGTATTGCCGGGAGGTGGCTTTCTAGAAAACACGCTTTGGGGTTGGTTAAAGCGTCACTATGCTGATCCGCCCAGTCCTCTGCATCGATTGGGACGAGGCACGTCTGGCATAATGCTGTTGGCAAAAACGGAGGCGGCTAAATCTAAACTGTCACGAGATTTTCGCAACGGGAAGATTCACAAACTCTATCGCGCCCTGGCTACAGGAAACGAAATGCCCGATCGCTTCACCATCACCCAACCGATCGGCAAAGTTTCTCATCCCACGCTCGGCTATCTCTACGCAGCGACGGCAACCGGGAAATCGGCAATCAGTCACTGTCAGGTATTGCAGCGTGATCGCATTCCAGGAGCCAGTTTGTTGGCGGTGACGATTCCCACAGGGCGGCCGCATCAGATTCGGATTCATCTGGCGACGGCAGGCTATCCGCTTTGGGGCGATCCCTTGTATGGAGTGGGCGGCGAGGCGATCGACCAGACTTCTGTCCCAGGCGACTGTGGCTATTTTCTCCACGCTCATCAGATCCAATTCACGCATCCCGCCACAGGGAATTTGCAACAGATCACCGCAAAACCGCCCCCCTCAATTCTCTATCCATTAGGCAGAAGTCGGTAGAACGCAGACAGGGCTTAGGCATGAGTCGCCAGTTGCGCGCCTTCTGAGTAGTAGTTTTCTCAGTCTGACACAAATAAACCCCACATCTCCTTCACAGCAATCCTTCTACACACTTTTGCGTAATGGATAGCTTCGTGAGGAGGGCAAATCATACTTGCATTCAACAATGCCAAGAAAGAATGGGGATAGGGATTAGAGCCTGACTCAACACTTTAGCCCCTACCAGAACTTCTAGTCTTGGGTCGATCGCGCCTTCCAATTTGCCCCAAAACGTAAAGTCATCGCCATCTTGTCCCTTTCCGTGCCACAATTTCCTCAAAAGCTCTCTCTCAACCCTCGATCAAGGACTCAACAGATGCAAATTTGGAATGTGATGCGGTCTAGAAAAATGCGCGGGTCTGTAGCACCCCTGGTCACGGTTAGCTTGTTGGCGATCGCCCTTCCCATTGCGCCAGCCAAAGCCGAAATATTTGGAGGCATTTTTAGCAATCAGCCCAATCCCTATCTAGTCTGTTCGCGCGATTTGGCGGGGGCTAAAATTTCGACGGCTGATGCAGCCAGTGCTTGCGCTCAAGCGTTGCGCCCCAGAGATCTCGGAACTTGTGTTGTGCGGATTGCCAACAATAAAATTGCCGGAACGGATGCGCTGTCGGTCTGTCGTCAGGTGCGTCGCCCCGTCGAAGCCGGAAACTGCGTCGTGAGAATTCGTCAACAAGCCTCGGATGCTGCCGTCGTGGATGTGCTAGATAGCTGTCGCCGGAGTTTGCTGCCTGAGCGCTATGCCGAATGTGTCGTGGGGCTAAATCGTCAGCTTAAAGTGGCAGGCAAAGAAGCGATCAATACCTGTCTCAATGCCAGCGATCGTCCCTCTGATGTGTTGCCGACCTTTATCCCGGCGGGTGCTGAAATTCCGGGTGCATCTTCACCTGTCCCAACTCCTGTTGTTCCCAATTCTACGGAGTCTCCGGCCCCGATTACACCTACCCCTTCAACCACAACGCCTACCCCTTCAACCACAACGCCCGACTCTTCAACGACTGCGCCTGCGTCTACCAATCAGCCAGTTCCAGCGCTATATTGATTGAGCTATATTGATTGAGCTAGTTTGCACTTCGTTCATTTTTTCGATCGCGCATGTTGAATATTTCGCAACTTTTGGCAGAAGAACTTTCTCTGCGTCCTGTTCAGATTAAGAGTGCACTGGAATTGTTTGCAGAAGGGGCAACAGTTCCGTTTATTGCGCGATATCGCAAAGAGCGAACGGGCGAAATGGACGAGGTGCAGCTACGAGATTTGAGCGATCGCTTCACCTATTTAACTGAGCTAGAAGATCGCAAAAAGAGCATTCTTGACTCGATTGAAACTCAGGGCAAACTCACCAATGAGTTAAAGCTAAAGATTGAGAATTGCTTGCAAAAAAATGAGCTAGAAGATCTGTATTTACCGTTTCGTCCGAAGCGCCGCACGAGGGCAACGATCGCCAAAGAAAAAGGGTTAGGTGGATTAGCAGAATTCATCAAATCGCTGAATCAACCAGTTGCGTCAGGGTCATTTGAGACAGAAGCGGAAAAGTATTTAGACGAAGAAAAGGGCGTTAAAACGACTGAAGACGCTTTGAAAGGTGCCGCTGATATTTTGGCAGAAGAAGTGTCTGAAAAGGCGGAGCTTCGGGCTTATCTGAGAGAATTGCTGTTAGATGGAGTGTTTCGATCGCGCATCAAAGACGATCATCCCGAAGGCTCGACGAAGTTTGAGATGTATCGCAATTTTCAGGCGAAGGTGAAAGCGATCGCGCCTCATAATCTGCTGGCACTTTGTCGGGGAGAAACGGAAGGAATTCTCAATGTTGATTTGGATTTTGATGAGGATGCAGTCTTCAGCTATCTAGAATCTCAAGAGATCCGCACAAAGGCGAAATCGGTGCGAGATTTTTATCGCTCAATGCTCAAAGATGCTTTCAATCGATTGATGAAAACGTCTTTAATTAGTGAAGTTCGGGCTGAGAAAAAGACAGAGGCTGATATTGAGTCGATCAAAACCTTTGAGTCAAACCTGCGCGAATTGTTGTTGTCTGCCCCAGCGGGAATGAAGCCAACATTGGCACTCGATCCAGGATTTCGCACAGGTTGCAAAGTCGCTGTCTTAGATCAAACTGGGAAGTTTTTGCAATATCAGGCAATCTTTCCACACACAGGGCAGGGACAGCGCCGACAAGCCGCCGAAACGCTCAAAGAACTGCTGACCAAGCATCAGATCGAACTGATTGCGATCGGAAACGGCACCGCCAGTCGAGAAACCGATGAATTCGTCGCTGAAGTTTTGGCAACGCTAGAGAAAAAGCCGATTACCGTCATCGTCAACGAATCAGGCGCGTCAATTTACTCAGCCAGCAACGTCGCGATTTCAGAATTTCCGGATCTGGATGTGACGGTGAGAGGGGCGATTAGTATTGGGCGACGTTTACAAGACCCGCTGGCAGAATTGGTAAAGATTGATCCCAAATCGATCGGCGTTGGACAATACCAGCATGATGTCGATCAAAAACTGCTGAAAAAGAAGCTGGATGAGACGGTTGAGAGTTGCGTTAACTATGTCGGAGTCGATCTCAATACTGCGTCTAAAGAATTACTCACCTTTGTTTCTGGTATTAGTCCCACCATTGCTAATAACATTGTCGCGTATCGAAATGAGAACGGTGCTTTTCGCGATCGCAAGTCGTTACTCAAAGTCCCCAAACTGGGTGCTAAAACCTTTGAGCAAGCGGCAGGATTTCTGAGAATTCGCGATGGTAAAAATCCGCTCGACAATACCGCCGTCCACCCCGAAAGTTACAGTGTGGTTGAAGCGATCGCCAAAGATTTCTCAGTTCCTTTAGTTCAAACCAGCGAGATTGCCGATCGGCTCAAAACAAACTTAAAGAAATACGTGACGGAGGCGATCGGAGAACCTACGCTACGCGACATCATCAGCGAACTAGAAAAACCGGGACGTGACCCCCGCGCCGAATTCAAATACGCCACCTTCAAAGCAGGAATTAAAGAAATCTCCGATCTACAAGTCGGCATGGAATTGGAAGGCGTGGTCACCAATGTTGCAAATTTTGGTGCTTTTGTCGATGTGGGCGTTCACCAGGATGGCTTAATTCACGTCTCACAATTGTCCGATCGCTTCGTCAGCGACCCCAAACAAATCGTCAAAGTCGGTCAAGTCGTCAAAGTGCGCGTATTAGAAGTTAACGAAAAACTGAAGCGTATCAGTCTATCGATGAAATCACCCGATCGCACAGATAGCCAACCCACCCGGACACAAGAACGGCCACAGGGACGACCACCAGAACGCAAACCGGAAATTCAGCCTCGTAAATCAGAAGTTCAACCCAAACAAAAATCAGAAGTTCAACCCAAACAAACTCAGTCTGAGAATAAAGCACCAACGCTGGACGATCTACGATCGAAGTTTGGCAAGAAACGCTAGAGTTCACACAAAAAACTGCCCTCAAGGTCACAACGACGATCAGGGCAGTATAATTTCATTAAATCAAGCCGAACCAGCCTGACATCAGACTAGGAAGCAACTCTAGTGGCGGCTCTCTGACGAGTGGGTGCAGACTTGACGATCGCAGGTTCAGGACTCTGCATCAAGAACACCAACAGTGGATTACTCTGCAATTCTCGTCTCAGCAACCTCTGAATCTCACGCTCAATCTGCACCTGCAAACCTGTCCAGTCCACTTCAAGCTGACCGTCTAGATCACGAGCAAACTCAGACCAACGATCGCGCAAGGTTGCCTCAATCGCACCTTCCACTTTGTCTTGCAAAACAGACCGTTCGATCGTCGTCACGACTCCACTTAAATGCACTTCTGGCTTAGTAAACAAACGACCTTCTGAAGTGACAGTAGACGCAACGGTAACAATGCCATCTCCTGCTAAATGCTGCCGCTCTTTGAGAACCTTCTGGTTGACCATCCCAGAGCGAGAAGTATCTACTAGCTCAATCCCTGAAGGCACTTTGCCACCAATGCCGATCGAGTCTTTGGTTAGTTCAACCACGTCGCCATTGTTGATGATCACCATATTCTCAGCCGGGATGCCCATACTCTGAGCCGTCTGCGAGTGCTTCACCAACATCCGATGCTCACCGTGAACGGGCAAAAAGAACTTAGGACGAGTCAGAGACAACATCAGCTTCTGGTCTTCTTGAGCGCCATGACCCGAAACGTGAATTCCTTGTTCTTTGCCATAAACCACCTTGGCACCCTGAATCATCAGCTTGTCGATCGTATTCACAACGGCGATCGTATTGCCCGGAATCGGATTGGCAGAAAACACAACGGTGTCACCCTTCCGCACCTTAACTTGACGATGTTCACCGTTAGCAATGCGTGTCATCGCAGACATCGGCTCACCCTGCGATCCAGTTGTGAGAATCAGAACGCTCTCGTCAGGCAGCTTGTGCGTCATGTGCAACGGTTGCAGCAGATCATCTTCACATTTGATGTAGCCCAAATTTCGAGCGTGAGCAATCAAGTTGAGCATCGATCGACCAATCACCGACACGACGCGATTGTGCTTCTTCGCCAATTCCAAAATCATATTGATTCGATGAACGGAAGAGGCAAAAGTGGTCACCAGCAAGCGTCCTTGAGCCTGACCAAAAATGCGATCGAGATTTGGGAAAACCGCCCGCTCAGATGGCGTAAAGCCCGGAACTTCAGAATTGGTCGAGTCGCTGATCAGACAGTGAACACCTTTCTCGCCATACTCTGCCAGCTTTTGAAAGTCAAAGTATTCACCATCAACTGGCGTGTGATCAAACTTAAAGTCGCCTGTGTGAATGACAATCCCAACCGGAGTATGAATGGCAACGGTGAAACTATCGGCGATCGAGTGCGTATTGCGAATAAACTCAACAAAGAAATAAGAGCCAATTCTTACAATGTCGCGGGGGCGAACGGTGCGGATCTCGGTGCGATCGGCGACCCCTGCTTCTTCCAGCTTGCCTTCAAGGAGGGCCATCGCCAGACGCGGGCCGTACATCACCGGAATGTCAAACTGCTTGAGGTGAAAGGGAATGCCGCCAATATGGTCTTCGTGTCCGTGAGTGACAATCATGCCCTTGATTTTGTGGCGATTGTCGCGCAGATAAGTCGTGTCAGGCAGCACGATATTCACGCCGTGCATTCCATCGGTGGGAAACGCCAGACCTGCATCTAGCAACACAATCTCGTCGCCATACTCGAAGACACAGGTGTTCTTACCAATTTCGTGTAGGCCACCCAGCGGAATAATTTTAAGCGTATCAGAACCGTTACTTTGGGTCATTTGCGTCCTTGAATCGGATAGTTTAGGAAGTTCAGTTTTCAATGGTTTGAAGGGTAATTTGTACTTGTTGAAAGGCTGTGTGGCTCACTTAAGAGTCAGAAGGCATTGGAAGTTTGTTATCCGTACATAGAGATTCATCTTTATAGAAGAAGCTAGGAGAAACAGACGATCGCAGAACGTTGATCGAAGGATTTACTTGAGGTATTCAGTTGTCTAGAAACCTGTTGGATACTTGTCTCACAGCAGAGCAAGTTCATCCATAACGTTTTTGAGCGCTATCCGAGCCGTTTCATCCGAGTCGCAGAGCGGCAGGCGTAGAGAACCCACATCCCAACCTTGGATTTTTAGGGCTGTCTTAACGAGAATCGGATTTGTTGTCAGAAAAAGTGCTTTAAACAAAGGGAAAAGCTTGAGATGGATTTGAGTTGCTGCTT
This sequence comes from Phormidesmis sp. 146-12, assembly GCF_052939495.1. NCBI lineage: Bacteria > Bacillati > Cyanobacteriota > Cyanophyceae > Leptolyngbyales > Leptolyngbyaceae > Phormidesmis > Phormidesmis sp. 146-12. The sequence continues at coordinate 66,193 of NZ_JBJPHS010000015.1, forward strand.
GCACTTGACCGCTTTCAAATGCCTGGATCATTTGCTGAAGTTGAGAGCCGACCAAGTGACTTGCCACACTCACAACACCTTTGCCCCCGATCGCCATTAATGGCAGTGTCAATGAGTCGTCTCCAGAGTAAATCGCAAATTCAGAAGGTGTCAACTGCCTAATTTGACTTGCCTGATCCAAATTACCGCTTGCTTCTTTAACGGCGACGATGTTAGGAATCTCCGCAAGACGCGCAACTGTCTCTGGCAAAAGATTTTGGCTCGTACGTCCAGGAACATTGTAGAGCATAATCGGCAAATCGGGTGAAGCTTGCGCGATCGCTCTAAAGTGGTGATAGAGTCCTGACTGGGGTGGCTTATTGTAGTAAGGAACAACTTGCAAACTCCCATCTAGCCCCATTTTAGCGGCTTTTTGGGTAGCTGCGATCGCTTCTTTAGTCGAATTTGATCCGGTTCCCGCCATGACTTTAGCTTTCCCAGCTACGGCCTTTTTGACCACCTGGAATAGCTCAAATTCTTCGTCCCAGGTAAGGGTTGGCGACTCTCCAGTCGTTCCACAGACCACTAGAGTATCGGTTCCATTCTCAGCCAAATGCACCGCCAGCTTTTCTGCCACAGCGTAGTTAACCTGTTCACCATCCTCACTGAATGGCGTAATCATCGCGGTTAGAACACGTCCAAAATTCACCACACGCTCTCAACACTCCTTTTATCACGTTCTAAATTAGCTTCTATGACTCACCGTTTGCGCCTCTGTCTTAAGTTCTGGCGACTAATGCAGGTTTCAACAGATTTCGCTCAATTAATAGCTCTGCAATCTGAATGGCATTGAGGGCCGCACCTTTGCGAATTTGGTCACCACAGAGCCACAGTTCTAACCCGTTAGGATTGGAGAGATCTTGGCGAATGCGACCAACCAGAACGTCATCTTGGCCGCTGGCATCGATCGGCATCGGGAAATAATTTGCCTGCCAATCTTCGACCAGTTTGACTCCGGGTGCCTGACTCAAAATTTCTCTAGCCTGACTGACACTAAATGGACGCTCAAACTCTAGGTTAATCGCTTCAGAGTGGGCACGTAAGACGGGAACCCGTACACAAGTTGCCGTAATTCTCAACGAGTCTTCTCCCAGGATCTTGCGCGTCTCATTCACCATTTTCATTTCTTCTTCGCAGTATCCTTGCTCGTTAAGCTTGGAATTGTGCGGAAATAAATTGAACGCCAAGGGATACGGAAACAATTCAGCTTTGGGTTCTTGTCCATTCAGAATCGCCTGAGCCTGGGTTTTGACCTCCTCCATTGCTCTAGCCCCCGCGCCACTCGCCGATTGATAAGTAGCTGCTATGATCCGCTGAATTGGCTGCACCTGATGCAAAGGATAGATCGCCACCGACATCAAAATCGTGGTGCAATTGGGGTTTGCAATGACACCTTGATGGGTTGCGGCCGCTTGGGGATTGACTTCGGGCACAATCAGCGGCACAGTTTCATCCATCCGGAAGGCGCTGGAATTGTCGATCATCACAGCACCAGACGCGATCGCCGTTTCTACCCAGGCTCTAGAGATCGAAGCCCCCGCCGACGCAAGCACAAGGTCAACATTTTGAAAGGATTTGGCCGTCACGGCCTCGACCGTCAGCTTCTCACCGCGAAAGGGCAGTAGACTTCCTGCCGATCGCTCAGAGGCCAGCAGCTTTAAGTCTGAAACCGGAAAGTCACGGCTCTCTAACAGTTCTAACAACTCGGCACCCACGGCACCGGTCGCTCCTAAAATCGCAACTCGATAGGATTGACCCAAAATTAGCTTCCTCCAAACCCACAGAAATAGAAGTTTTGAATAGACTGAAGAAGATCTTTAACAATAAAACCTAAATTCACCTAGAGACTATCGCGTTCTCTATTAATTTGCAGCAAGATTTGTGTAAATTTGCTTGAAGCAATCGTTGAAATTAAATGTTCTTATCTAGGTTTTCATAAATTATCGCAGATGACCTGAATTTTAAGATTCAACCAAACGATCGACTCAGGTGTCACAAGGATCGGTTAGTATAGCTTACTGCGGTCGCGTCAACGATGCCCAATCATTTGGGAGAATTCGGGATACGAGGAGTTGTCGCCTGAGATTAGGTGCTGCTCAGACAGAAATATTCAGACAGAAATATTCGAGAGCAATTCTAAACAGAGTTCGCTACGATCGTCTGACCACCGCCAAACTTGCTGAATCAAAAATATATCGTTTGCAACTCATACGCCAATGAAAGTTACCCAGGAAAAACTCCCCGCCAGCCAAATTGGTCTGGAGATCGAAATCCCGTCGGAGATGTCCAAAAAGGCTTACGAGCAGGTGTTACAAAACTACACACGCTCGATGAATATTCCTGGGTTCCGTAAAGGTAAAGTTCCTCGTCAGGTGCTAATCCAACGCTTTGGGGCGGCTCGAATCAAGGCAGCGGCGATCGAAGAACTCGTCGATTCTGCGCTCAAAGAAGCGATCAAGCAGGAAAAGATTGAAGCGATCGGCAACTTTCAACTCAAATCTTCTTTTGATGATCTGATCGGCAATTATGAGCCAGGAAATCCGCTGACGTTCTCCGCCTCTGTAGATGTGCAGCCAGAAGTGACGCTCAAACAATATCAAGGGCTGACGGTTCAGGCAGAAGAAGTGAAGCCCGATCCCGATCGCGTCGATCAAGTGCTGGGCAATTATCAGAAACAGATGGCGACCCTGGTGCCTGTCGAAGGTCGCTCTGCTCAAAAGGGAGACACTGCGGTTGTTGACTACCACGGGAAATTTACTCCTGCAGGCGAAGACGCTGAAGAGCAAGACGTTCCCGGCGGTCAGGCGCAAGATTTTCAGCTAGAACTCGAAGATGGTCAATTTATCGAAGGCTTTATTGAGGGTGTCATTGGTATGAACCCTGGTGAAAATAAAGAAATCTCCGTTACCTTCCCCGAAGATTACCCCCAGGAGACCTTAGCGGGCCGTCCAGCTATTTTCTCGATGACTCTCAAAGAGTTAAAGGAGAAGGAGCTGCCCGAATTAGATGATGATTTTGCTCAAGATGCCAGCGGCGGGGACTATCAGACGATCGCCGACCTGCGCGAGTCTCTGGAAAAACGCTTTAGCGAAGAAGTTGAGCAAAAAACAAAATCGAATAAAGAACAAGCCATTCTCGACGAACTGCTCAATCAGATTGAAGCTGACTTACCCGAAACCCTGATCGAGCGAGAAGTTGAGTTTATGGTGACTCAAACTGCCATGCAGCTTCAGCAACAGGGTATCGACATCAAGCGATTGTTGAACCAAGAAACGCTGCCGATGCTTAAGGAGCGATCTCGCCCCGACGCGATCGACCGCATCAAACGCACCCTGGCAATGGGCGAAGTTGCAAAGCAAGAAGCGATCGAGACGACCGAGGCAGAAATTAACGAGCGAGTCAAAGAAGTTTTGGCTGATCTCGAAGGTCGCGATGTTGATCCCGATCGTCTCCGCACGGCCGTTGCTGAAGATTTGCTGAAGGAAAAGATTCTCACCTGGCTAGAAGCGCATAATTCAGTTGAGCTAGTGCCCGAAGGAACGTTGAAGAAAGCTGAAGACGATGAGGATGCCGAAGACGCGATCGGCGCAGCAACGGATGCGATTGAAGTTGAAGCCGAAGAAGTTGAAGCTGAAGAAGTTGAAGCCGAAGTCGTCGAAACCGAAGAAGCCCCAACCGAATCAAAATGACGCTTAATCTTGCGTTAAACTACCGTCTGAGGCTGAAATTCCTTCACAAACCTCGCTAGATCAACCGAAAGTAAGTCTTTGTGCCAGAACAACCCAGTCTCAGATTAGTTAAGGCATAATGTGTGCATAGCCTGAGCACAGTTCGCAAAGTGAAAACTCCAAGAACTGTCGCCAGAACCCTTGATTCATATTGCTTTCAAGCAACGTCCTGACTCTATGTTTGACTCAAAAATCCCCGATTACTCCATTGCCAACTTGAGCTTCTTGGACGTGGTATCCCAAGCCCCCAGCAACGTCGTCCCGATGGTTGTGGAACAATCTGGGCGCGGAGAGCGGGCGTTTGACATTTACTCTCGCCTTCTAAGAGAGCGCATCATTTTCCTCGGAACCCCGGTGGATGACGCAGTGGCAGACTCGATCGTCGCTCAACTGCTTTTCCTGGAAGCTGAAGATCCCGAAAAAGACATTCAACTTTACATCAACTCTCCTGGCGGTTCTGTGACCGCAGGCATGGCTATCTACGATACGATGCAACAGGTTCGCTGTGATGTGGTTACCATTTGCTTTGGTTTAGCTGCTAGTATGGGCGCGTTCCTGCTTTCTGGTGGCACCAAAGGTAAGCGGATGTCCTTACCCAGTTCGCGGATCATGATTCACCAACCGTTGGGCGGTGCTCAAGGGCAAGCGGTTGATATTGAGATCCAGGCAAAAGAAATCCTCTATCATAAGCGCAAGCTGAATGAACTATTGGCTGAACACACCGATCAGCCGTTTGAAAGGATTGAAGCCGACACGGAGCGTGACTTTTTTATGTCCGCTCAAGAAGCGAAAGAGTACAGACTGATCGACCAAGTGATCACCCGGCAGAATCTCCCTAAACCAGATTTGTCCGCCGTTCCCGTAGGTTAAGAGGCAGGTATGTCTAAATACGACTCCCATCTAAAATGTTCCTTTTGTGGCAAGTCTCAAGAGCAAGTCCGCAAGCTTATCGCTGGGCCGGGGGTCTACATTTGTGATGAATGTGTAGACTTGTGCAACGAAATTTTAGATGAGGAGTTGTTCGACTCTAGTTCAGTTCCTCAGCCTGTGCCGCGTAAGGAGCAATCTCCCGAAAAGCGTCGAACTCGTTCAGCTAATATCTCCCTGAGCCAGATTCCAAAGCCACGGGAAATTAAGAAATATCTTGATGAGCATGTGATCGGGCAAGACGAAGCTAAAAAAGTTTTGTCAGTGGCGGTTTACAACCACTACAAGCGACTCAGCTTTACCCAAACCAAGAGCAACGGTAAAGGGACTTCTGATGACACAGTTGAGCTGCAAAAATCTAACATTTTATTAATTGGGCCAACGGGTTGCGGCAAAACGCTACTAGCCCAAACTCTGGCAGAAATCCTAGACGTTCCCTTTGCGGTTGCAGATGCTACAACGCTGACAGAGGCGGGTTACGTTGGTGAAGATGTCGAAAACATTCTGCTGCGCCTTCTGCAAGTTGCGGATTTGGATGTCGAAGAGGCTCAACGTGGCATCATCTACATTGATGAAATCGATAAAATTGCTCGTAAGAGTGAAAACCCTTCGATCACGCGCGATGTCTCCGGTGAAGGTGTTCAACAAGCTTTATTGAAGATGCTAGAAGGAACGGTTGCAAATGTCCCTCCGCAGGGTGGGCGAAAGCATCCTTACCAAGATTGCATTCAGATTGATACCAGCAACATTCTATTTATCTGCGGCGGTGCCTTTGTAGGATTAGATAAAGCCGTCGAGCAGCGAATTGGCAAACGATCGATGGGTTTCGTTCAGGGCGGCACCGAAAATCAAAGCACTAGAGAAAAACGGGCAGCGGACATCCTCAAACATTTGGAACCCGATGATCTCGTGAAATTTGGCATGATTCCAGAATTCATTGGGCGGATTCCGGTTATGGCAGTTGTCGATCCACTGGATGAAGATGCTTTGACTGAAATTCTTACAGAACCTCGTAACGCCTTGGTGAAGCAGTTCCAAAAACTGTTAAAAATGGACAATGTGCAGCTTGAGTTCAAGCAGGACGCTGTGAGAGCGATCGCTCAAGAGGCCTACCGTCGCAAGACAGGTGCCCGCGCCCTCCGCAGCATTGTCGAAGAACTGATGCTGGATGTCATGTATGAGTTGCCATCTCGTAAGGATGTCACGCGCTGTTTGATCACCCGCGAAATGGTTGAGAAGCGATCGACCGCAGAACTATTAATGCATCCTTCCTCTCTTCCCAAACCCGAATCAGCCTAAAATCAGGGATGGGTGTTGAATTCTGAGTCAGTTAACGAAAGCTCAACACTCGACACTCATCACTCAAGATTTTCCGATGGCACAGGCTTTAGTTAACGGTTTTAATCACTACTACGAATGGATCACGCAGTCAGAAGAATCTATTCCTTCTGGCAAGCCTGTGATGGTTTTTGTGCATGGCTGGGGTGGTTCGTCTCGCTACTGGGAAAGTACTGCAAAATCCCTTTCTGATACGTTTGATTGCTTGCTTTACGATATGCGAGGCTTTGGGCGATCTCTTCAAGTGACCCGCAAGGGGTCGCTTTCCAGTACGCAAGAAAAATCTCCCCTTGCCACGCCTCCCGAAACCGCAGCAGAACTCAGTTATGAGCTAGAAACTTATGCCAAAGATTTGGCTGGACTACTTGATGCGTTGGGGCTGAAGCGAGTTTATCTAAACGCTCACTCAATGGGAGCTTCGATCGCCACTTTCTTTTTGAACCTGTACCCTGATCGAGTAGAGCGAGCTATCCTGACCTGCAGTGGCACCTTTGAATACGACGAAAAAGCGTTCAACGCCTTCTACAAGTTTGGAGGCTACGTCGTCAAGTTTCGTCCCAAATGGCTATACAAACTGCCCTTTGTGGATCGGCTGTTTATGCAGCGATTTTTGCATCGTTCGCTCCCTGGTGAAATCAGCCGCGCCTTTTTAGATGATTTCTTGATGGCGGACTACAATGCGGCTTTAGGAACGATTTTCACCTCTGTCAGCAAAAAAGCAACCGAGGTGATGCCCCAAGAGTTCGCTCAAATCAGGGTGCCGACGCTACTTGTTTCTGGACAGTACGACATTATTATTCCCGCTGAAATGGGTCGTCAGGCTGCTGCTCAGAATGACAAGATTGAATATTTTGTGATTCCCAACACTGCTCATTTTCCCATGCTAGAAGATGCATCCACTTATTTACAGAAAGTTCGGGAATTTTTGGGCGTAGGGGTTGCAGCTTAGGTGGCTTGAAATTTTTGGAAACAATCTCTTTGAGTTACCCGCAAGAGGTCGCTCACTTCAAACGCCACTCCGCCCTTTGCTGCGGTAGTGGGTGACGATCGTTCGCAATCGGGCAGGTAACCAGTCATCATACTGGGCATAGACAGGCAGCCGAGCGACAAACTCCCAGCCAGCTTGCTTGAGAACATCTGTCAGTTCTTGAGCTTTGGGATGCGGATAATCTGGATTGACCTCATCGTAAGGACTGATCCCGCCCAGATCCCGCGCCCCAGCCTCTAAGCAAGCAATCAGCATCTGTGGATCTTGAACTAGATTTGGCGGCACCTGAAGCTCCACGGACTCAGGCAAAATCTGACGGGCTGTCTGAATCAACTTCAGCAATTGGTTGGGCTGAAACGGTTCACTTGAAAAAGCTTCAAACTGTCCGGGACTGTAAGGCTGCAAAATCACTTCTTGAATGTGCCCCCAACGCTGTTGAATTTGGGCGATCGCTTCCAGGCTCTCAATGCGATCGCGCTCCGTCTCGCCAATTCCCAACAGCAAACCTGTCGTAAACGGAATTTGTAACTCTCCTGCCCAGACTAATTGCTGCGATCGTACCTCTGGCACTTTGCTAGGCGCATACTGGTGAACCGTTTTCAACAATGTCGGAGTCAGTTGTTCTAGCATCAACCCCATCGACACATTGACCGATTTCAGCCGGGTCATTTCTTCAAAGCTCAAAGGGCCGACATTCGTGTGAGGAAGAAACCCCAGCGAAAGCGCCAGTTCGCAAAGATCATAAATGTGCTGAAACCAACTCGATCGCCGTACACTCTGCGGATGAACCTCTCCACTCAAAACCAGAATCTCAATCACCTCGTTTTGCAGCGATTTGAGGATTTTTTCTGCTTTGGTCAAAGACAACCAGGGACTCGTGCCCGGATCAGCGCGAAAATTACAGTAGCTACAGCGATTAAAGCACTCATAAGTGGGAACCAGCGTGTAAGCAGGGCTGTAGGTCACCACTTGAGAAGGAAGAGCAACCCTTTGCAGGTCACTCGAAAAGATTGCAGGTTTCATCCATTACAGGTTAAGAGACATTAAAAAACTCTAGACCTGAAACTGATCAAAGTTCAAAGTCCAGAGTCTTTTTGATCCATAGCGCTCATTGCACGAAACCGGGTAGCAGACAACTTTTGGCGACTAATTTATCTGGAGTACCAGACTCTTCTTTGCCCCAGAGAACTTCTGCGCTTTGCGTAAACATTTTTAACGTGAGTCTTCACTGTATTCAAACTAATTTGCAACAGTTCAGCAATCTCTTGATAAGTGTGTTCTTGTCGCAGCAGCATCCAAATCTCCGCTTCTCGCTCTGTCAGGTCATACTTTTGACGATCGACTCGCAGGTCTTCTTCAAGCTCCGTTTGACGGTTTTCTAGCTGCACCAAAATATATGGTTCAGTCTCTTCAGAAGAATTTCTGCTGGAGTTAAGCGTTAACCAGCGCACCCGGAGGCGAATGACTTGTCCTTGATGCCCCTGATACTCAACCATTAGGGCTTCATCCGTAACACGACCCTCTTTGAGCAATCGATGACAGGCCTCGGTGATCACCCCAGGGAGACTCGCCTCTGTCTCTTCATCAGGCATCAACATTTGTTGACAAAGTTCCTTTGCTCTCATATTGGTGTAGACGGGCAGCAGATTGTGGGCAATTACCAGGACACCATCTTGCATAGACTCAATCAGCGTAATCCAGAGGGCATTGAGTCCAGGACTACCAAACGTCGAACCACTCTCTGAAGGAATTGTTTTCGCTTGCTTGCCCGATCGAGCATAGGCATGACTAGAACTACGTCTTGGAGAACGATAACTCGACCAGGCACCCATCACGGGCTGAACTTTGGACGACATCAAAACTAAGGGGGCTGTCATAGAGCAGAATCCTAAAGCATGAGGATATTCTGCGACTTGTCACCGCGAAGATGCAATGAGTAACCTGTAGCGCACTCCAGAGTTCCGAAGTAATCTAGAAGAACCTGAAGGGAGGTGAAGTAACCCGAAGTGTTGTGAAGTTTTAATGGTTTATCTGCTCCAGCGAAACTTAAGCGCTGAATAATGAATAAAATAGGCACTCAGTAGAGAGTAAATGAGCTACAAGCAAGAAATCGGTTCATTTTCTTGCCGAAGTGCAACTTTGCTCTGCGTAATTACTTGAGTCACTAGGCGACAAAGCTAGATACACCAATGTCAAAACTCAGCGTTCGACATTCTGGCTTTTATCTTCGACCTTACAAAACCCATAAATCCACAAGGACGGTGTGAGGGTAAAACGCTTAACTCGTCTTTGTGACTCATCTTGGACTCCCTTCCCTGGAATGTACCTCAATCAGTTTGAGACTGCTCCTAATGAATTATCTTCATTTTGAGTGGATTGTTCTCAAAAATGCGTCACCCGATCGGGTCTTTTTTGAACACTTTGTCCCTGTGTGGTTCCGCTCCATGAATCCAGAATTTTTAGACAACCTATTCCCAATTGACCGCCAGCAAATCTACAGTTCCACTCTACAAAAACGCAGCGGTCTGACACGACGTAGAGCCGAATATTTTGTCAAACTCTGGGCTTATCTACTGCTCAAGCAACGCGAAGAACTAGGAGAGCGCATTCTTCAACCCCTCACTCATTTAGACCCGCCAGAGGGCTTGATTGTTTGCACTCATCGAGAAGCGTCTCAACTCTTTTACGGCAACAAAGAGAGAGGAAGCGATCGCGCGGCGGGCATGATGATTGATCGCTTTGCAGCCTTGGGGCTATTAGAAAAGCAGTATGACGGACAAACCTTGTGTTTGAGAGTGCGGTCACTGCCAGAGTTGACAATGCTGCAAGTTGAAGAACCTGTAGATCTGTTTATGGATGACTTTAACCCGCGCACTGATGCCGTTCCGGTGGCTAATCTCACTGCCCGCAGCTATGGAGAACTGGTACGAGACGGAGCGGCGATCGCCAAAATCTCCAGAGCTTTGAGAACATGGGCAAAGCAGTACCCTACTGGAATGCGTGTGATGCGTCGCTCAGACAATCTCAACATTGTGGGGGTGTGTATTCTTTACCCAGTTAGCAGTGAGTCAGAGTTCAATTTCTTTCAGCCTCCCAGCAAAAGTTTTTATCTCACGACTGACAACCCAATTGATCCGTTTCAGATGTCACCGCCAGGGGACGCAAGCTGCACGTCTGTTTTCCTGCGGGTTTGGGCGATCGATTCTCCCTTCATTAATAGCGTCACCCTCCAAAAGCTTCTAGAAGATACTCAGGTGACGCTTAGACGAATGCAATCTGACTTTCCTGAACTTTGCGACCTCTACTCGCTCTTGATTCATCCAATTTATGAAGAAATGAGACGATTATTGGGGTTCGATCGCATTTGTCAAGACAATCAGCGCTCTTATTCCTGGATTTATTTGGCAGTCGATCGATTTCTGAGTACCGATATTAAGCAAACTCTTAGCAATCTTAAATTCGGTGAACCTTCATAACTCTCGTATTCAGAAGGCTGAGAGGACAGATAGCGTTGGAATCGAGCAACAATCAGAAGTCGTCAGGTACAAGATAATTACAAATATGAGAGCAATCTTAATTTGACGCTTTACAAAAGGAAATAATTGCTCTAATCTATAAGGGTGGGTCGGAAAACCGCCCTACATCAAACAAACACATTGCAATTATTCACCATGACGACGACACTACAGAGACGCGAAAGCGCCAACCTGTGGGAGCAGTTCTGCTCCTGGGTCACCAGCACCGAGAACCGCCTGTACGTAGGCTGGTTCGGCGTATTGATGATCCCCACCCTGCTGTCCGCAACCATCTGCTACATCATCGCCTTCATCGCCGCACCGCCCGTGGACATCGACGGCATCCGCGAACCCGTTGCCGGCTCCTTGATGTTTGGCAACAACATCATCTCCGGTGCCGTAGTTCCGTCCTCAAACGCGATCGGCTTGCACTTCTACCCGATCTGGGAAGCCGCATCCCTAGATGAATGGCTATACAACGGCGGTCCGTACCAACTGGTCGTCCTGCACTTCCTGATCGGCATCTTCTGCTACATGGGACGCGAATGGGAACTGTCCTACCGCCTAGGAATGCGCCCCTGGATCTGCGTTGCCTACTCCGCCCCTGTTGCAGCCGCGACCGCCGTCTTCCTGATCTACCCGATTGGACAAGGCAGCTTCTCAGACGGAATGCCCTTGGGAATCTCCGGCACCTTCAACTTCATGCTGGTATTTCAAGCCGAGCACAATATCCTGATGCACCCCTTCCACATGCTGGGAGTCGCCGGAGTGTTTGGCGGCAGCCTGTTCAGCGCCATGCACGGGTCATTGGTCACCTCCTCACTGGTGAGAGAGACGACTGAGAACGAATCCGCGAACGCTGGATACAAGTTTGGGCAAGAAGAAGAGACCTACAACATCGTGGCAGCGCACGGCTACTTCGGGCGGTTGATCTTCCAATACGCCTCGTTCAACAACTCCCGTTCCTTGCACTTCTTCCTGGGTGCCTGGCCCGTCGTCGGCATCTGGTTCACCGCCCTGGGCGTGAGCACGATGGCATTCAACCTGAACGGGTTCAACTTCAACCAGAGCATCATCGACTCGCAGGGACGGGTGATTGGCACCTGGGCAGACGTGATCAACCGGGCGAATCTAGGGATGGAAGTGATGCACGAGCGCAATGCTCACAACTTCCCCTTGGACTTGGCTGCTGGGCAAGCGGCTCCTGTAGCGCTGTCTGCTCCCGCTATCAACGCTTAGTCCTGACCGTCCGATGATTGAGTTAGGTTAGTTTGAGAAGAGTCTTCCTGAGAGGGAAGGCTCTTTTCGCGTTTGAGGGTTTGTAGAGGTAAAGATGGTTTTGGGAGCAGCGATCGTTCTTCTGCATAAATTCCAAGAAGCTTTTTGCTCCGATCACTTCGAGATACACTCAAGGGATTGCAAATCATCCGAGAACAGGCAGAAGCTCTAAGCAACGAAGTGAAAAGCCCCCAATCAGGTGGTTCTGGCGACTAACTTAGCAAAGAACCTTGCACTCCGCACTTTAGCCACAAGTTTTAGGGCTTCGGCTTCTAGACGATATCGCTTTATTTCCTCTGTCACATGGGAGGCAGAAGGTGTTTTCTGACGCTCAACAGGTGCCGAATTCACATAAGAAAAAGCACTGCCCATAATTGGATAGCGCTTGTGACTTTTTACAGTTTTGGATTAACTACTTAGCAGATTGCGATCGAGCGTTTAACTTCCAGGTATAGGCAGAAATTAGGTTTGTGGAGATGTGCGCGACGATCGGAACTAATAAGTTTCCTGTCCAGATGACGCTGTAAGCGAGAAGTGCACCGATGCAAGTCGCCCAAACCACATAAGACCACTGTTTTAGATTGCTCAAGTGCAACACCCCAAAACAAGCACTGGAGATCAAAACGCCTTCAAGATCTAGCCCAAACTCAGGCATCATCACACCTCGGAACAGCAGTTCTTCGCTTAACCCTGGTAGCAAGCCTAGCCAGATCAAATCTAGAAAAAATAGCGGCTTGAGGACGAGTTCTAGGTAGTAGTCTGCGCTTCGACGATACTCACCCCAAAATCGATAGACCAGCGAACTGGCGGCAGTTATGGCAAGCCCAAGCCCGATGCCTGCTAGGGTTGCTTTTGCTGTCAATCGTACTGGGAGCAGCGTCACGTTACCCAACTGCATCCAACCCTTGGCGACCAGCATTAAAACAACGGCAGTGACTCCCATTGCGATGAGTACCTGAGTGCGGGTGAGGGGTTCCATTTCTGGAGTGTCGGGAACTTGCTGTGCCACAGGAATGATGAGGGTAAGTTTTCGTTGTCGTCCAGATTTTGAATTTCCCGGATGAGTCTCACAGTATAGCTGAAGACTTCGCAGCCTCACCAGTGTTAAAAAGACGTTCTACATGGAATCTAGTGGGGCTATGTGAATACGTGACTTGATCTCCAGTGATTCTTGTCTGTTAAGTTTGTGTCGAGAGATTTTAGGGGAGAGATCGCAGCCTGCAATGAGTTTTGATTAATACCTGCGCGATCGCACACTAGCACCCCCAAAGCTTCTAAATAAGAACTCACTGAAACGGCCGAAATTCCTAAAACTTCTGGAGAAACCTGCATCTTTGTGTGATTGTCGTTGACAGCAATGATGCGAGTGTGTGATTGTCCCAGGCTGAGAAGGGCACTGCCTCCACAAGCCGTTGCGGGAATGACGACGGCATCAATCTGATTCGCCCAAATATCACTCGCAAGATTTGAACTTGTGCGGTGAGAAATGAACTGAGGAGCGTAACTGAGACCGACCAGGACACAGGGCAAAAAGGTGTAGCCTAATTCTTCGGCAGCCGATCGCGGCGACAAATTTGGATCGAGCGGTAAGGGCAAAAGGGCGGGCGCATGGGCACAGGGAATTTGAAAAGTCCGCACGATCAAATGGCTGATGACGGCTTCTGCACCTGCCAGCGGATCGACTCCTCGACCATGACGATAGTTTTGCAGAGCCTCACTTCCGACATCATCTGGGAAACGAGCCACTACTGCGATCGCGTCCGCTCCTGCTTGATGAATTAGCTTGTCGGCTGCTCTAAGTAAACTGTCTGGATGATCGATCGTGCCCCAAGTTGCCCCAGACGAAGCTGTTTTTAGCTCAACCTTTAAGGGTTGGTCGGTGACAATATAGTCCGATAGGCTAAGACCCAACGTGGCTCTGGCAGCATCGGCTACCTGAAGATGACGCGATCGCAAGTCAGATTCAACGCTCTGGTCAAAAATGATGCCGATGCGATTTTGACGAACGGGACGCAGCCCCCAGTTTCCAGCCGCAAACTGATCCAGTCCATACCCTTCCACATAGAGAGCATTGGGCAGATTCCAGTAAAGCTGGGCCCCGTTGAGCACATTGGGATGGGTGATTAGGCGATCGACTACTTGAGCAATTGCTCTCGCGACGGGCATTGCATCTCCTGCGTAGCCACCGATCGCCGCCCCAATTCCAGTTGGCACAATCAGAACGGCTGTATAGGAACGCTTAGTCATGAGTTACGATCGCTTCGACGTGAGCCTTTTGGGTTTCAACATTGACCTGAGTGACTGCCCAACGGAGCGGATCGCCATACTTTTTGAGTTCGGTTTCGATGGCAATTTGGAGGGCGATTGGGGAGTCTTGAAGGTCAATTTCTGCTGTAACAAATTGCGTTTTCATGACGTTACTTTTTCTGTTGTTGATGTTGTCCAAATTGCTTTTGATAAACGATTTCTTCTTTTTCAGTTTCAATTTTGAGGTCAGAGCGGGGAAAGGACACACAGAGCAATGTATACCCCTGCTGCTGCAATTCTGGGCTGACTCCCATTCCGTCGGTTTGATCGACTGTCCCGGAGAGAATCTGGGCGGCGCAAGTGGTGCAAACCCCCGCTGTACAGGAGCTTGGTAAATCTAATCCCAAGTGGTTGGCAACGTCTAAAACGGTGCGATCGTCGGGCACTTCGATCATATGAGTTTGTCCATGATGCAGAATTTCGACTTGATAGGTAGCCATTTTGAGCATTTGTGCAGATGTATTCTCTTCCCCATTTTACGGGAAGCGGGGCTGAGAAAGATGGGACAATCCGATCGGGCCAAGCAGTGGGTGCGAATGGACTCGCTCCATATTCTGCAAGCAGATTTCTGAATAAAAGACAAGATCGCAATCAGGCAGAGATTGATCGTCGTCGAGAATTTAGATCGACGATTGAGGCAGTTCTGGATATTTTGCGCGATCGGTTCACCAGTAATGGACACGGAGAGTACCCTTCTCACGGCATCAGGCTCGTATTTTGCGGTTCGTATTTTGCATTGAGCAGCGATATCCTCAGCGTCCCAATCGTCGCCAAAATTGGTGTACTCGGCTTTCCCAAGTTTCCCAGTAAGCAGCCATTGTGTCGGGTTCAAACCAGAAGATCTCGGCGGGTCTGTCAGGAATGGCGACTACAAGCAGCGCATGGCAAAGATTGAGATCATACTGCTGATAAAGCTGATTGACTGCGCCACAGTAGGCGACAACTTGCAGTGGATAATCGTAGAGACGATCGACCGTTTGTTTGGGCTTATCTGACGTTTTCCATTCACAAATGCAAGGCGTGCCCTGATAGCTGGCGACACAATCGACCACCCCGGCATAGCCCAATTCGTCATGAAATACGGTGCCTTCGATCAAACGAATTTGTTCGAGCGATCGCAGCACGGGTTCGACGCTTTCCCAATAAGGGCGAATGGACTCTGGACAGGAAACGGCTTCTCCCTGGAGGTAGCGCTGAATTTGTTTGTGAGTTCCCGTCCCCCGGCGGCTGGCAGTTTGAGTAATCTGAGCCGCTTCTTGAGTGCCAATCCGCTGTTGCCAATTCAAGAGAGCCTGTCGATCTTCCCAGGGTTTGGTGGCGTTGAGAATGGTGGTGACACTGGGGAGACGATCGCCGCCCTCCGTGACGTAATACTGCTTGCCCGCCTCGCGAATTTGCTTTGTTTTATAGTGAGGTAGCAAATCAGACACCACAAATGCTTCTAACAACGCTGTCAAAATTATCCGTCTAATTGCTAGATACTTAGCTATCGTATTTGGGCTTTGAGAATTCGATCGTTAGCTAGTCGTCAATCAATTACTCAGAAGGCAGCGTAAACCAGAATGTCGCCCCTTTTCCTGGCATACTCTCAACGCCGATCTGCCCGCCGTGAGCCGTAATAATCTGCCGACATAGAAAAAGCCCTAACCCGATGCCCGCCGATCGCCGCTCTCGTCTGCCTCGCCTATAGCGATCGAACAACTGATCACACTCTTGGGGAGTCATACCCACGCCGTCATCGCAAATCTCACAGCGAATCAGCGAGTTAGCGATCGTCATTTCAACGGTCACCGTCAGCCCCGGTGGATTGTGTTGGATTGCATTCGTCAATAAGTTTTCAAACACGCGCTGGAGCTGGGCAACATCGCCGATCACAGGCGGTAGTTCTTTGGAAACACCACTCACCAGCGTGGCCCGATTTTCTAAAGCTAATGGCTCCAACTCTGCCAAGACGGTTTGGACTAAGGAATTTAGATAAACGGCCTCGCGACGCAAAACCACACCCTTGACTTCACTCGAATGCGCCTCAAGCAAGGAATTGATCAACTTAAGCTGACGATCGCAACTCTGCATCATGCGCTCCAAAATCGATCGCGCCACCTCGATTGTCTCTTCTCCTGTACGTCGCTTTAATAGGTTCTTTAGCACAAGACTCAATCCGACGATCGGCGTTCGTAAATCGTGAGATACAGCATGAAGAAAGTCCTCTTTTAGCTGACTCAGTTCCTGAAGCTCTGCCATTTTTTGTCGCAACTCTGCGGTGCGATCAGTGACTTGGATTTCGAGATTGGCGTTGAGAGACTGCACCTGCTGATAGAGTTTGGCGCTCTCAGTAATGTCATTCATGACGCACAACGCGCACGGTTCGCCACTCACCTGAATCATTTCGGCAGAAAACAGCACCTTGCCGTGCTCGCCTGATTTTCGCCGAAACTTGAGTTCTACATCTCGAATAAAGCCTTTCTGCTCTAAATGTTGGCGAGTAAATGCCCGTTCTTCTAAATTAGACCAGACACCCAGGTCAAGCGTGGTTTGCCCCAAGATTTCTTGGCGAGAATAGCCCAACATGCGGCAAAAACTGTCGTTGACTTCAAAAAAGCGTCCGTCCTGAAAGGTCGCCAACACCATTGCACTGGGGCTACAGCGAAAGGCCGTCGAAAACTTTTCTTCGGACTCTCGCAGGGCGGCCTCAGCTTGTTTGCGATGCGTAATATCGCGCATGATGGCTAGAACTTCATCCTCACCACAGACGACGATTCGGGCCTCGCGATCGCGCAACGATCCGTTCACCCAAATCTGGTACTCATAACATTGCATTTCTTGGGTTTGCAGTGCTCTCTCAATGTAGTGAAGGCGCTGATCCGCGAGATGAGGCGGCAGCAGATCTTGAAGTCGTTTCCCCAGCACATTCTCTGGCAAAAGGGCGAGTTCGGTCTCTTGTCCAGCGTTGACATCCAAATAAGTGCCATCTCTGCGAATCCGAAACAGGCTATCAGGAATCACATTCAACAGCGCCCGGTTGCGAATTTCACTTGCTTGCAGGGACTCTGATTGTGGAAAAGCGCTGAGGTGACTGGGCATCTCGCCAAGCAACTGCTTGAGACGGGTAAAAGCCGCATCGTCTCGGCAGCAATCTCGCAACGCTTGAAGGTAAGCAGCAGAGGACATAACGAGCTAGAGCAAAGGACTCATCAGAGTGCTAACAAATCGCTAGTAGACTCACTTCTCTTGAGAAAAGAATTATTCTTATTTTGCAGTGATTTGAGTCACAGGACAAGGCTCAGAAAAAAGGCAAGACGATCGCTCCTCACAGACATAGGATAGAAGCTACAGTTTCTCAGTCCAAATTCCGGAATTTTAACCGTGATTCATTCACTGATTTGAGCGCTCTAAAATTAGAGCAAACTATTGCCAAACATCTCTAAAATGACCAGTTGTTAAAGTGTCCTAAACTCGGAAACTTAATCAGGAACCTTTCGCTCTTTGTAAACAGGAAGTAGAGAAAACTTGAGTTGAGAATTTAGAAATTATAGAAGATTTCTTTAGAAGAACTAAACTCTTTCTGAAGAAGGATGTTGGAACTTCCTAACCAATTCAGTGTCTACTTATATACAGCAAAACAATCGTGAATTTTTGGGAACGCCTACTATGTCAAGTGCATTTAAATCTGGAACGGCTCTGTTACTTACGCTAGGAATTGGCGCGGGAGCAATGGCTCCGATCGTCGTTTCTGCCCCTGCTTTTGCCCAAACTACGTTCTCAGATGTCTCTTCAAACTACTGGGCCAGTAGCTTTATTCAAGAACTCGCATCGCGGGATGTGATTAAAGGATTTCCCGACAGAACTTTTCGCCCTAACGACCCCGTGACTCGTGCCCAATTTGCGGCGATGATCAGCAAAGCATTCAATGCTCAAACCACCAGAAGTACCGTTAATTTTGTAGACGTTCCGAGTAATTATTGGGGCTTTCAGGCAATTCAAACAGCGTATACAACTGGGTTTTTGGCAGGCTATCCAGGGAATGTTTTCCGCCCCAATGAAAATATTCCTCGTGCTCAAGTTCTGGTTTCTCTTGCCAACGGTCTGACTTATGCCAGCACGACCCCTGCCGAGACGACGCTGCAACTATTCACTGATGCCACTGACATTCCTGGATATGCTCGTGGTAGTATCGCCGCTGCTACCGAACGTCGCATTGTCGTCAACTATCCCGATGTACAGTTGCTTAACCCCAATCGGGCGGCCACTCGTGCCGAAGTTGCAGCCTTTATCTACCAAGCGTTGGTCAGCACAGGGCAAGTTGCAGGCGTTCAGTCTCCTTACATTGTCGGTCAAGCGCCGACACCTCAGCCTCAAGCGGTTCGCATTCCCGCGGGTACCGCGATTCCCCTGCGCTACGACAAGGCAGACAAGATTTTGTTAGCCAAAAATGAACCCAATCCCACCCCGATCACGCTGACTGTTGCCCAAAACATTGTTACCTCTGATGGAACGGTGTTGATTCCTTCGGGTAGTCAAGTGACAGGTCAACTGGTCGTTGCTCAAGGCGGAGCGCAGTTTAGAGCCAGCGACTTGACGTTAGCTAATGGTCAAAAAATTGCGATCGATGCCACCTCTGATGCCATCACCCAGACCGAAACCGTTCGTAAAGGCGCAAACACAGGCACCATTCTTAAAGATGCAGCCCTGGGATCTGCGGCCGCTGCGGGAATTTCGGCGGTCACGGGCGATCGCAACATTAAGGCAACCGAAGTGCTGATTGGCACAGGGGCAGGGGCTTTGGCGGGGTTGATCTTTGGCGGCGATCGCATTGAGCTAATCTCAATCCGTCCCAACACTGACCTGAGCCTAAAACTCAATTCTGAACTGGTACTGCCTCGTCCCTAGAGTTTTGAGTTGGACTAAGGATTGTGAATTTAAAACCGACCCTTGCGTAGGCTGTGTTGAGTCACGCGAGACGCGTCGATTGCAACCGTTAGGTGCGTTTCTCTATCGCTCAACACACCCTACAAAATTCGGTATTATTCAATTCTCATTCCTGATCTGATACAGCAGTCCTAAGCATGTGGGAATCTCGAAGAGAGCAGAGCGAAAATCTTCAATTCGCGCTAATTTAACGTGAATTCGATGAAATCTTTCGCTGTGGTTGTCAATCCAGGCAGTCCCCTAAATCCCCCACGAGTGAGGGACTTTGAACCCAAAATCTTGTCTGAAAGTCCCCCAAAATTGGGGGTTGGGGGGCAAAAGCGCGGAACAACGCAGCAAAAAAACTTCATCGAATTCGCGCTAATTTAACGGCTCTCAAGACAAGGGGTTAGAAGAAACCTTCAATTTTCTCCCTTCGGAGCCAAACTACAAAGGTCGTTCCTTTACTCACTGGCGGTTGGTCTGAGTTTTCAGAAATCCAGCCGTCCGTTTTTATGGGGCTAAACACTTCGATTTCTCCCTGCATCTGTTCGACGAGACGACGCGCGATCGCCAGCCCTAACCCGGTTCCTGGAATATTGGTTTCAGCCTGCACGCCTCGATAGTGTCGCTCAAACAGTCGAGGCAAATCTTGAGATGGAATGCCGCATCCAGTGTCACTGACTCGAATCGCCACCCGATCGCCCCCATCGACTCGAATATGAACTTGCTCTCCGGCGGGCGTGTACTTTAAAGCATTGTCGATCAGATTGCTCAACACTTCTCGCAGCGCCCCAGAATTAGCCACCACCAGCGGCAAAACCTCTGGAATCGCGGTACGAATCGTCAGTTTTTTCTCTTGAGCCATCGCCCTTGCCGACACCAACAACGGTTGCAAGATCTCAGCGATCGCACAGAGTTCTAAAGTCAGACTTGAAGCACTCAACACCCCGGCTGGGAGTAGTGGAATTGCGGATTTGGCGGGGTCAGTGAAATCAGGCTCATTCGGCGAAATCAAATCCACTTCGCCTAACTCGATCGCTTGATCAAACTGCAACAACAACTCCTGAAGGCGATCGCTTTCTCGCACAATGCTAGTTGCCACTTCTCGGTTAGCATCCTCCGCCTGCAAGCGTCTTAATAATAATTTACCAAACGTTCGTAGGGCGGTCAGCGGATTGCGAAACTGATGCAGCAGATTGTCCAAAACGTCATGCTGTTGAGTTTGCGAAAGGCGCTGCTGACGGTGAGTGTGATCCAGCCATTGGGCCCGTTGATCCATGATGCAAGCCAGTGCTAACGTATCAGCGATTTTCTCAATCTGGCTGCGTTCCCAATTTGTCCAGGGGCGATCGTCCCGCTCAGTGACCAACAGCCCCAACACCATCCCCTCATGCACCAACGGTAAAACAACCTGACGCTGCTCCGCCAGAGAATTGGCAGGGGATAGAACTTCTTGAGTGACGGCATCGGGCAGCGCGACTGAGGCGTTTTTGGCAGGCAACTGAGGCATATCTGCCGGAGGCAAGGCCAACTGACCCGACTTTTCGAGAGGACTGGAGAATTCAGGGTAGGCAGCGATTGCAATTAGCGTCGTCTCTGCTCCTTCGACCAATTCCTCTGTCAGATAAACCACACTCAGCGAGGCTCCCAAGGTCTGACTCAACAGGGAAATTTGCGATCGACAAAGTGCCACAAATTCAGAACTGGTGGGCATTAACATGCTGCCAAAGGGCCTCTTCGAGAGTGCAACCAAAAAATTGCCATTGACTTTAGGTATTTGTAACCAGTAATTTAGAGAGATACGGCTGAACTTCCCGCTTCGACTTTCAGACGGTGGACTTCAGACCTCTAGACGATTGCCCCGCTAGATTGGTTGGTTGAGACCGCCCCGGCGACTGCTGGGTGAACAACCAGACTTTCATAGTCTCAAGTCAACTGTCCAGAGTCCTTAGAAAGCCTTTACGCACTGTTACAGTTCCTTGAGTCTTAGGTTAGCAAGTGCAATGCTGGATCATCCACTTTGTGTCCCAACTCTCAATACTAAAACCTTAAGAAATTGTAAAGTTGCGTTAAGAGAAGTTGAATTCTGGAATCACAGCCGATATACTTGCGACGGCTTTTGTAACGATCATTACAACTTGACAGTTAGGAAAGGAGGTAAGGGGTTTGGCAAGGAGACGTAAGCGGAAGAGTCGTCGGCGTCAAGAAGGGCGCAGAATTTTGGAGAACGTGCCTCAGTACAGCATTGAGTGTGGTGAAGACAAGCCCGTCACTGCTGCCCGGAAGTTTATTCACTCTGAGGGCATTCTTCCCCCGGCGCTATTGCTAGTCAAGAGAAATGAGCATACCACCGATCGGTATTTCTGGGCAGAGAAGGGGCTTTTTGGCGCGCAATATGTCGAAGAAAACCATTTCCTATTCCCCAGTCTGAAGCCTTCGGACGAAGAGTCGGAACCTGTAGTAGCCTCTGTTCGCAATCAATAGCCTGGACTGGTCACGTCCCACAATCATCGTCTGTCGAGACTGTATCTGTAGATGAGCTGGTTGTGGGGCTACCAAAGGGCAAAGCAAGGTTGAGTGAACGCGAGATAGTTAAGCGATCGGGCGATTCAGTCAGCAGGCTTTATATCTTTCAGCAGGCTTTATATCTTCATGATTTGAAGTTTGTTGTCAAAAGTCACTCCACGCAAAAATTATTTCGTTGACCAGGCTTAATCAGTCTGGAGCTATGTCAAATTCCCCATTCAAGTTGAGAAACCTGGGTGGGGTTTTTCCATATCTTGATAAGTTTTTTACTTTTCTACCTCAGATCGCCCTAGAGGAATGTGAATCTGATGTGGATTTCGTTCTAAAAGTCCCCATTGCCAGATTGAGGGCAGATTGTAAAACTAAGAAGTTTAGTCGAATGGTGAAGATAGGTTACTCGCGGTTTGCGATCATCGATGGCTCTAACCAACCGGGAACATAATGGCTACATTTGCGAAGTTCACGATCGAGCGCTTCATAATTGGCTTCTTTTGCCAGCACCAGATCCCAAAACTGGACAGAATGATTGAGATGAATCGTGTGGCAAAGTTCGTGAATCAAGACGTAGCGCACCAGATGAGGCGGCAAAAACAGCAGCTTGTAGTTGAGGCTAATATTTTTTTGATAAGAACAGCTTGCCCACAGCGTCTTCTGACCTCTTACCGACGCTTTGTTAAACGGAAGCTGTAATTCTTGGCTGACTGACCACAGCCACGGCACTAATCGCTGATAAGCCTTGTGGGAGAGCCACTGCTGTAAGAGCGACTTACAAGCCTCCTCGTTTTGGGTGCAGCCTTTGAGAATGAGGCGCGACTTGCTTTTTTCTGTCAGCGTAATTCGAGAAGCGCTGGTCGGAACGTAGTCTACTTGCCAGAGTTGAGCGGTTGCCCTGAGATTTAACTCATCTGGCAGCGCATGAGAAACTTCTAGCGCCAATTGTTGCCGCTGTTCTTCGAGTCGTCCGATCGTTTTCTCGATCCAACTCTGTTTGTGCTGCAAGATTTCAGGAATACGGCTCTGGTCAAATCCTTTAGGGATAATCACTTCTAGACCACCCTGAACTGACATTCTCAGGCTGACGTGTTTTGCCTTCAGGCTTTCCCGGATTTTGTAGTCAGGTAGCGCCGTAAGCTGACCAGGGATCAGTTTAGACTCAACCATGTGTATTCATATTGGCTGTGCTTAGTCAGTAGAATATCTTAGCGCCGAATGACGGTGAGCTACATTCAATCTTAATTCAATCTCTATCGTTAGATTACAGCGAATCTAAGCGCCGGCGCAACTGACTACTGATCATATCAATTACGGTGACGACGATCAGTAAAACAATCATCATGGTCGTAGCTTTATTGTACTCAAAGCCCCGAATATAGTTCACCAATTCAAAGCCAATTCCCCCGGCTCCGACGACTCCCAAAACCGAGGCAGAGCGAATATTGTACTCAAACATATAAAGGGTGTAGCCCAATCCGAGCGGTAGCACCTGGGGAAATATCCCATACTGAGCGATTTGCATCCACGAAGCCCCACTGACTTGCAGCGATTCGATCGATCTGGGGTCAACGGCTTCGATCGCTTCTTGATAAAATTTTGCCAGGTAGCCGATTGTATAAATTCCCAGTGCCAAAGTTCCTGCGGGTGCGCCCAATCCAGTTGCGGAGACGAAGAACAACCCCAGAACAATGGAGGGCACCGATCGCACTGCATTTTGAATCAAATTGGCAAGCCAGCGAATCCAGCCAGGTGTCAAGTTGTGAGCAGACAGCAGCGCGATCGGCATGGAAAGCACGGCACCGATCGTCGTTCCCCACAGGGACATCTGAATGGTTTCAATCAAAGCCTTGATAGCGACATCGGTGACTGCCCAATCGGGGGGCAATAGTCGAGAGACAAAATCGATCGTGTAAGGTATGCTCTCGTTGAGCATTTCCAGGTTGAGTTTGAGTCCCCGAAGCGCCCAACCATAGACAAACACCAGCCCGACTATGATCAGCAGCCCCTTTAACCAGGGTTTGAACCGAGACGCAGAAAGTTTCATGGGTTGCCTAGAGAAAGATGATCAGGCAAGTTTTCGCAAGCGCCATCATAAACCACACGCCCCGCATTCAGCACGATCGCTCGTTGGGCGTAATGGGCGGCGATCGTCAAGTCATGCAAAACCGAAACAATGGTCATTCCTTGCTGATGCAGGTCAGAAAAAATATCCATCACTTGCTTGGCTGCCAACACGTCTAATCCTGTAATTGGCTCGTCTACCAGAAGAATCTTGGGCGACTGGATCAACACACGGGCGATCGCGACTCGTTGGCGTTGTCCTCCGCTAAGTTGGCTGGTTTTTTGGTCAATCTGAGCGTCTAATCCCAATTCTTGTAGAAGCTGAAGGGCACGCAGGCGATCGCTCCGTCGAAACCCCGTCAGAGTTTGCCAGGTCGATCGCTGCCCCAGACAGCCACATAAAACGTTTTCTAGCGCAGTCAGTTGAGGCACCAAGCCGCCCCCCTGAAACAAAATGCTCACGTCTCGACGCTGCCGCAGCGCTTTAGATTTAACCGCCACCCCGTTGATGTGAATGTTGCCTTTTTGAACGGGCACCAACCCCACTAGTGATCGCAGCAGCGTCGATTTGCCTGCCCCATTTAGCCCCAGCACCGTGACAAACTCGCCTGATCGAATCACACAGTTGACCCCATCCAGCGCCGGACGCTTCAACGCTGCCAGAAACGGAGAATGCAGGTTTGAGCAAGCGATCGCCGCAGAGGTTGAAGGTTGAATATTTTGAGCTACCTGATTTCTGTTCATTTCATCCCTCGTCCCTCTCGCGCGGCGAACCCCTCATTCCTACGGCTCAATTCCGGCTCGCTGCAACGCATCTCTCATGGGTGCCAGATGACGATTATGGTCAACCCGCACCAGTTGGGTAGAATTGTACAGCCCAGACAGCAAGCCGTTGTTAGCAGGCTGATTGAGTTTTTGCAGTGCAGTAATCAGTCTTTCACGCATCGGTGCAGGAACGCGATCGTCGATCGAGACACCGTGAGCAGGAACTCCTGAAATTGCATGGAACACTCTCAAGCGTTTTCCTTCTTCTGCGGTGACGTACGGAGGCTTGAGCGTATACTCCGAAACGGCAGCAACATCAGCTTGCCCTCTCAAAACAGCCTGCAAAGCGGCACTGTAGTTGCCACCGTAGCTGACTTGCCCAAAAAAGTTGCTCAGGCGATCGCGGTTAGGTACGAGTCCCTGTTTGACAAGCTCACCTACTGGAACGATAAAACCAGATCCTGATGTGGGAGAGGTAAACGCAATCTTTCGACCTCTAAGCTGCTCTAGATTTTGTTTGTTATTGCCTTTGCTTCTCAGCGCACTGTCATTGCGTACGACAAAGATGGAGCGGTAGGTGTAGCGTCCAGAATAGTCAGGACGAACTTCGGCAAGGTAAAGTCTCGCATTGGCTAACTGCTGGGCTTTCATTGCAGGACGGCTACTCAAAAATGCCACTTCAGCTCGATTTGAGCGTAAAGCCTCTACTGCGGCAGTATCGTCGGCTACGATCGCCTCAACTGGCATCTTCAACTCGTTGGAGAGAAATTGAGCGACAGCGTTGGCTTTGCGCTGTAGGTCAGTTGCGCCTGCCCGACTCGGAAACACAATTCTCAAACGATTTGGGCTGTTTTGAGCAATGAGAGTCTGCAACGGAGCGGCTACTTTTGTAACCGTCTGAGAGACCGTGCTGCTAGCGACTGTAAGACCAGATAACCCAAGTAATACAGCACTTGCGCCAAATATCAACTTTTTGCTCAAAGCCATGACAAATTCCTACGGTGAATGAATGGTGTCTTTTATCGCTGCAAATCTTTAGCGATGAGGTTAGGAAAATCGTACGGCTTCTTGGGAATCAAAGTCAACGGAATTGCTGAGATTTGTTCTCATTTACATGGGTAGACGAAACTCTATGGTTGGCGATCGTGTTCTAGATGTTCGCTTTGATTACGTCAGATTGGGCGAGGCAAGATTGCGAAACTCTGTAAATTGTGGTTCAAACAAGAGTTTGACGCATCCGGTTGGCCCGTTGCGGTGTTTGACAATATTGACTTCGGCGATGCCGCGATCGGGCGAGTCTGGATTGTAATAATCGTCGCGGTACAACATCATGATCAGATCGGCATCTTGCTCGATCGACCCACTTTCACGCAGGTCAGACATCATCGGACGCTTATCGGCCCTGGCCTCGACGCTGCGGCTCAACTGAGATAAAGCAATGATCGGAACGTTTAATTCTCGCGCCAGGGCTTTGAGCGATCGCGTAATCCGTGCGAGTTCCTGGACTCGGTTTTCGCTGCCGCTGCCTTCCATTAATTGCAGGTAGTCGATGAGAATCAGGCCTAATACGCCGCCCTGTTCTGCCTGGAGTCGTCGCGATCGCGATCGCATTTCATTTAAACTAATGTTGGGCGTGTCGTCTACAAAGACTTGAATTTCAGAGAGACGACTGATTGCGTGACCCAGGGGTTCCCATTCTTTGTGGCTGATGCGGCCCGATCGCAGTCGATTAGACTCAATCCGAGACTCTTTAGAGAGCAAGCGCTGAATAATCTGTTCCTTAGACATTTCCAGGCTAAAGATCGCCACAGGCAGCTTGTGCTGAATTGCAATATTGCTGGCTAGACCAAGCGAGAAGGCAGTTTTTCCCATTGACGGTCTACCCGCCACGATCACCAAGTCCGATCGCTGAAACCCCTGAGTCATTGCGTCCAGATCATAAAATCCGCAGGCAAGTCCGGGAACAGCCATGCCAATCGATCGCTGCTCAATTTCTGAGAATGTTTTGGTGAGAATGTCTGCGGTCGAGACGAGTCCCTGGTTTGGGCGAACCTGCGTAATGCTGAAGACCTTTTGCTCTGCGTCATCAAGGACGTTTTCCAGGTCTTTAGCGGTTTCGTGACCCAATTGAGAAATTTGTTGCCCGACTCCGATCAGTTTGCGGCGCAGATATTTGTCTACCACCAACTGAGCGTAGCGATCGATATTCACAGCGCTGACGGTACGATCGACCAGTTCTACTAGCTTGCTTTGTCCACCAACTTTCTCTAACAAGCCGTGATCCTGTAGCCAGGTCGCCATACTCATCAGATCGGTCGGACTTCCCTGGTTTTGTAACGTCAGGGCGGCTCGATAAAGCTCTTGATGGGCGCTGAGATAAAAAGCTTCGGGACGCAGAATATCGAGAACTCGGCTAATGGCTTCTGGGTCAAGCAAAATGCCTCCCAAAATCGCCTCTTCTGCATCAATGTTTTGAGGAGGAATGCGATCGTGAAACGGTTGGAAGTTAAGTTCTTGAACCATGATCGGCTGTAAGGAGGATAGGGCAAATCCGAGGGGTGAGCCACCGCCGCATCGCTCCACTCGACCCTCTCACTATATAGCTTGCTGGTATCTTAGCAGAAAATAGTAAGTTTGTATTAGTTTTGAGTTTTGAGCGCTGACTGCTTGACGACCCCAAAACCCAAAACTTCAAACGCAAATGCCAAACTACTGAGCGACGACTTGAATCGTAATCGTTGCCGAGACTTCGGGGTGTAGCTTGATTTCGGCCTTGTACTCGCCCAAACTGTGAACTTCGGGAAGGGTAATGCCACGACGATCGATCTCTTGACCTGTCGCTGCTTTGAGCGCATCCGCCACATCCTGGTTGGTAACCGTTCCAAAGATGGCTTCTTTTTCGCCTGCTTGTTTAGCGATCGAGATTGCACCCACTTTTTCGAGAGCCGCTTTTTGAGTGATCGCGACTTCTTTAAGTTCGGCGAGGCGTTGACGTTCGATTTCTCTGCGTCGCTCCACCTGCTTGAGAATGCCACGAGTCACATTGACCGCTTTCCCCTGGGGGATCAAATAATTTCTCGCATAGCCGGGAGCGACTTCGACGAGATCGCCCGATCGTCCCAACTTGCTCACATCCTCACTGAGGACTAACTGAATACGCTTCGCCATAATCTTCCCTAATTGTCAACTGTGCCGCACAAACGATCCATTGTACCGTAACAAGCGTGATGAACTCTCGATTTGAGTTGAGAATCGAAACTTCAGCAATCTATGCCTCACACCTTCAACGTTTCTCCAACCTTCATTAGTCTTAACTGACTCTTAGCTCCGTTTTGTTTGAGCGCTTGAGAGAAAGCTTCAGGCGTGCCAGGTAGGTTAAAGATTCCGTAGTGCATGGGGATCACCGTCGTCGGATTGACCAACTTGACCGCTTCGGCAGCCCGTTTGGGGCCCATTGTAAACTTGTCACCAATGCAGGCCAGCATCACGCTCACTTTGCGAAACTGCGGAACCAAACTCATGTCTTGAAACAGGTCAGTGTCGCCTGTGTGATAGATGACGGCTCCATTTTTGATGCTGATCAAGAAGCCACCCGGATTGCATGCATATTGAGCAGGACTGCCATCCGACGCAACTGTAGAACTGTGAATCGCTGGAATGAAAGCAATTTTCACCTCATCGTTGAGTAAAGATAGCTCACCGCCAAAATTTCCCTGGGTTTCCAGTCCTACCAGATTTTTGGGATAGCTGCCAAAATTGACCAATGCCTGACCCAAATCGAACGTGCTGACCAGTTTGGCTTGAGTTTTTTGAGCGATCGCCGCTGCGTCTCCGACGTGATCAAAATGTCCGTGCGTCACCAAAATCAGATCAGCGCGATCGAGCTTCGCCAAATCATTTTTACCATTGGAATTACCCGGATTTGTCAACCAGGGATCAACCAAAAGCACCTTCCCTGAAGGCGTTGTGATCTTGAAGGCAGACTGTCCGTACCAAAGTAGCTGAGTCCCCGTTGGCTGGGCATGACTTGGCAAACGATTCAGGGCGATCGCGCCCATAACCAGAATCAAGCTGATGATCGCCACTCCCAATTTCAAAGTCCGTGTCAAACGTTTCATGTTTCGATCCCTGTCGCACGTAAATAACGAGTAGAAACACTTTACAGAAGAATCCAGCAAACCCCTACACACTCTTCATCCTTCATCCCTTTTCCCTCATCTCTTCCCCTAGTCTGCTTTGTTAAGCTGGATTTACCATGAGTGGACGATGTATGCACAGAATTCTGACAGGAGCTTTGAAAGTCGATCGCTTAACCATTCCGATCACTGGACTTTCTCCGCAGTTAGAAGGAACGACGATCGTGCAATTGTCCGACCTACACTACGACGGCATAAGGCTGTCAGATGATTTGTTAGCTCAGGCGATCGACGCAACCAATCAAGCAGAACCCGATCTAATCGTCCTCACTGGGGATTTTGTCACAGATGATCCGGCTCCGATTCATACATTAGTGCGACACCTCAAACATTTAGAAAGTCGCGCTGGCATCTATGCCGTCTTGGGCAACCATGATTTGTACTATCGAAAAGGGAAAGCCACGATCGTCGAGGCCCTGACCAGTGTAGGAATTCAAGTGTTGTGGAATCAGGTCGTGTATCCGCTTGGAGAAGAACTGGCGATCGTGGGACTGCCTGATTTGTGGTCGCCTGACTTCAAAACTTCCAAAGTTCTCGATCAGGTGCCTCAGTCGGTTCCCCGCATCGTTTTGGCACACAATCCCGATAGTGCTACTCCGCTGCAACAGTGGCGAGTCGATTTACAACTGTCTGGGCACACCCACGGCGGTCAGATCGTCTTTCCTGGAGTTGGCAATGTGTCAGCGATCGCCGCCAAACTGTATCGCCGTCTGCCTAAAAAAACGAGAAATCGGATTCCTGTGCTGCGATCGTGCCATCGGGTTGTCAAAAATTGGGACTGGTCAAAAGGGCAATATCAAGTCGGGGACAGTATTCTCTACATCAATCGCGGCTTAGGCACCTATTTCCCAGGGCGATTGTTTTGTCCGCCAGAGGTGACGGTGATTCGCCTAGAAAGGAAGGGATGAGAGACAGGTCTATTTCTTTAATTGCAGATTCCTTAGCTTGAGGACTGCCCCGATGTCTAAAAAAACGTCAGTTCGATGAGAGTGACTCGCTTCGTTTCAATCGGCTTCAGCCCCCTA